>JAEEHY010000119.1 GCA_016281085.1 Lachnospiraceae bacterium | reverse complement strand
TGTTATCTGTTTTCATATTTCCGCTCAGCATTCCACTCCCTGACTCTTAAATGTTTCACTCCAGTCATTTCCGGATCTGAATGCCCTGTGTACTTCAAGGAATTTCTTTCTTCTTGACATTGTTACGAATTTAAAGAGCGCGGGACTTAAATTACACATATCCATCTTTATCTTAAGGCTCCGGGGTACTCTCGGATCCTTTTTTACAAGCGGAGCATGTTCCTTAACGTAGTTAAGATACTCCCTGTCATGTTCCTTTGAAAAATTCCCGTAAAGGAAGCTGTTCTGTATAACACTGAGGTTCTCGTTTACAAGGAAGAACTCAACTGCCGGTCCGATATCGTCAAACTGTTCAAGCAGCCTGTCGCATATCTCATAATCTGCCCTGAGTGAGAGCCTTAAATTCTCTTCTATCTTGGATCCGCTATCTTCGCTTATCCTGAAATAGTATTTAGACGCTGTATTGTATACTATCCTGTTTGCCTTTGATAATATCGTATGGGCCATCTGCCTGTCTTCCACAAGCTTACCTTCCGGAAATCTCACACCCTCAAATAACGATCTGTTGTAGAGCTTATCCCACAGATGGAGAAAAAAACCCTCCTGATACAGTATTATCTTAAACGCATCACTCACGCTGAGGACACTTTCCTCATTGTCCTCTGTTCCGTCCGCACAATTCTCATACAGATAATACTTACCTACGACCGACACGTCAGCATCATTACGTTCTGCCGCATCTACCATGACTTCTATCATGTCATTTTTTATGTAGTCATCACCGTCAACAAAAGCTATATGATCGCCTGTAACCGCATCAAGTCCTCTGTTTCTTGCATCAGCCGTTCCCTTAGGTTCTGACTTTATCACGACTATCCTGTCATCCCTGCCTGCGAACTCATCGACAATGTTCTCACATGCCGTATCGCCCTTACCCACGACACAGATGATCTCGATATTTTTATAGGTCTGCCCCACCACACTCTCAAGGCATTCCCTTAAATACTTTTCAACCTTATATATTATAATGATTATACTTACCTTACTCATACATCCCCGGTTCTTAACTGTACTTTGTTCCTTATGATCGTCACGGTATTCCTGTCAGGCTCCTTACCGGTCTCCTTCACATACAACGTTCCTTACCGCTTCCAGATATCCGTATCCCCTGTACTCATCGGGCTCGAGCATGGCACCCTCACCCCACTCATTCCATGCATTTATAAATACAAAATCAGTCTTATGACCTTCCTTTTTCTGCTTCAATGTCCTAAGTGCTTCCTCAAAGCTCTCAGGCGATGTACCCTTATATACAAGTCCCTTGTAATCGCGCCTCGGTGTATTGTCCCAGTCAGGGATAAGTCCCGGAAATTCGTTTTCCCCATAATCCCTGTTCTTTATCCCGTCGATTATAAGCGATGCCTTTATGCTTCTTTCAAGCCTCCTGAACCCAAATGCTTTATTAAGCAATGTGTTCCATAATACGGATATATTATATTTCGTTTCGTTCCATTTGGAGAAATCATGTTTCAGTGTATATCCGGGTTCAAAATAATAATATCCGTCAACAAGCTCCGCTCTTGTTTCCTGTTCACCCGCCGTCTTCCCTGCTATAACATATATCCCGTCAAAGCCCTCACCTTCAGCCCAGCTGTTGAAGCAGTTAAGCATACGGTCAAGACATTCTATATCAAAGCTTCTGTATATCTGTAAAACAGGTTTGTTGTCAATCTTAATGTATCTCTTATCGTTGAAGAACTTAAGAAGATACTCAAAGTGCTTCCACCAGTCTTCTTCCTCTCCGTAATCCTGCTGCATCAACACCTGTTCACTCAGTCCGTACCAGGTTCTTGTCCAGCTCTCATTGGCCCAGCATATACAATAATTGATATCGATCTCTCTGTGCTCAAGCAGTATCTCCATCGGCTTTTCCATAAGCTGCCTGCCCCTGAACCAGTACTGATAGATTGAGAAACCGTATATCCCGTATTTACGTGCAAGCTCTGCCTGCCATTTAAGAGTTGCGGCACCGTCATTTACAAGATCATAGTACCTTTCATCAAGCGGGACTCTCGGCTGGACATGACCCTTATAAAGCGGATGTCCTCTTTTTACGGCTGTCCACTCCGTATATCCCTTTCCCCACCATTTATCGTTCTCGGGGAATGTATGATATTGAGGCAGATACATACACATAACCTTCATGACTCTGTTTCCTTCTCTCCACCCGACGAATGAACACGCCCGACGGCATACCAGAACACCGGTGTTGCAAGCTGAAATGCAAGTATATTGGAGCCAACCGACTGAAGCAGTGCTACGAAAATGATCCCCAGCTCCACGCAATACTCTTTTACATTCTTAATTCCCTTCCTGAATGTAAGGATCAGGATATATATGAACATCGAAAATCCGAACACACCTTGCTCACAGTACATCTTCACAAGGCCTCCGTCAGCTATCACATGCGCATCCTCAATCCCGAGCGCCCTGTGACCGTTTGCACCGAGTCCGTTACCGAGCCATGTGCTGTACATATTATTAACGGCGGCTATCCACTGTTCACTCCTCTCACCTACAGCATCCGGAAGAGATACCAGACGGTAATATATCTTCATCACCGCATCCATATCAACCACACACAGGGCGATAAAAGCGATAACAACAGCACCAAGTTCAAATACAAAATATTTCCTGTCCAGTGTTTTATATACGAAGAAGATCAGATAATTGAAATACAGAACAACCAGTATCGCAACCACCATGGCTGACCTCTGATTACTCATAAACGCAACTGTCAGGTTGATCAGCATCGATACAATACCAAATATTCTCTGTTTTTTCCCTTTGCACATTATGAAGGGGATGGAAGCAAGCATAGCGGCTACCGACACAAAACCAAGAACCGTGCTCCCGACAAATGAATTCATCCTCACCCGGCAGGTTGTCGCATCCGCCTTACTAACGAAGCTGAGCCTGTATGAATAGTCAATATAGAACTGAGGCATGACTATCTGAAGCAGGATACCTGTAATTCCAACAAACAAAACAGCATAAATGAAATATCTATAGTATACGTTTATTTCATTTCTGATATCTGTGTCGCACTTAATACCTGCATTGAAATCCTCTCTGTCATGCACAGCGGATCTTCCCACATAATAGAAAACAACAGGCAGAAGCGATACAACAAATTCCTGCACAAATACGCTTACAGGGAAACCTCCCCTCACAAGCCATATGACCGACAAAGCATTGTATAAAAAATAAGCCGCCATCAGCCGGTCTTCAAAGTCACCGAATCTGAACTGTTTTCTTACAATAAGCTCCACGCATACAGCCATAAGGATAACTGTAGCCAAAACACCCGGCCGTACCGCGGGAATAAACATATTAAGAAAATAAAGGATCACTACGGGTATATAATAGATCAGTGAAATCCTTATTCTATTGTGATCATTCTTCTGTTCCATACATAAAACCATTGAAGGTAAAACATGTTCGTTACATGCGAGCATGACGTGCCATGTTTTATAATATATGTGCTGTTATGAATAGTTACCAAATAATTATCTACGACAATCAAGATGAACAAGTTCTGATATAACAGATCCCCAGCTGCTTCCGGTACCGTATGAGGAATTATCTTCCGCATCGTCTGCCGGCATATTGCCGCCGAATGCCTGACCCTTAATACACTGTTCCATTAAACCCGCAAGTTCCTCAGGCTTAAACGGATCAAAGTATCTTACCCTGTCATAACCGTTAAGTACCTCAAGGCAGAAGGGACAGTCGGAAGCGATTATCCTGCCTCCCACAGCTCTTGCTTCAGCAGGCGGATAGCCAAAGGTCTCAATGTAGGAAGGGAAGAGAAGCACCTCGTTCATATATCTTTCAAATACCTCATCCCTTGATATATGGCCCAGATACTCTATCTGCCCATATTCCGGATATCTGTCAAGTGAAGGTATATCTCCTTTATTCAATGTAAAGGATACTTTGAAATCTGTTATACCCTTATCCACAAGAATACCTGCAGCTTCAATTATACAGCTGTGGTTCTTATACAATATCTCACCGGCAGGATAGAAAAAGCGGTTAATAACGCTGTTATTTATGTGTTCATTTCCTTTACTGTCTCTGTCCTTTAAGTGCTCCGGTATCTTAACATCAGGCAGCACCTTTATGATCTTATCCTCATCGATCCCCGTTTTTTCAAGGACCGCCTGCCGCATCCATTCGGTCTGGACAAATGTCCTGTCCGCCCTCTTTACAGATGCACGGATCATGCGTCCGATCAGATGCTGATAGACAGCGTATTCCCTCTCTTCAGACTTTAAAAACGAAAATTTCTTCCATGTCTGAAACGGCAGCGGCTGGTGAACATAAACAGCCTGCCTTCCCTTATACCCGTTT
>JAEEHY010000118.1 GCA_016281085.1 Lachnospiraceae bacterium | reverse complement strand
CGGAGGTGGAGTAATTGAGTGAAGTGTTGATCATTGATAATGACAGTAAAATTACTGAGCAGGAGAAGGGTTACCTAGAGCTTGCGGGATTAAATGTGATCATAGAGCAGGACGGTCTTAAGGGAATCGAAATTGCATTAAATGAGGATATAGCCCTTGTTATCACAGATATTGAACTTTCCGGGGCAGATGGCTTCACAGTATGCAGTGAAATACTGAAGGTTAAGGATATACCGGTTGTATTTGTAACTGAAAGAAATGATGATATAGATAAGGTTAAGGCGCTTACGCTCGGAGCTGAGGATTACATTGTGAAACCATTCAGTCCCGCGGAACTGGTCGCAAGGGTAAATGCGCATATCATGAGATACCGGAGGCTTATCGGCAGCAGGAAAGGCGTTAATGATATAATTGAGTCGGGCGACCTTAAGATTGACAAGACCGCAAGACGTGTCTTTCTTAAGAAAACCGAGAAGCCGTTTACCAATAAGGAATTTGATCTTCTTTTGTTTCTTGCAAGCAATCCCAATCGTGTTTTTTCAAAGGATGAACTGTTCAGGAATATATGGAATCTTGAATCTGTCGGAGGCAATGCAACCGTGACGGTGCATATTAAAAAAATACGTGAGAAGATAGAGGAGGATACGGGAAATCCTAAATATATTGAAACTATCTGGGGAGTGGGGTACAGATTTAGGGCAGATTAATATTGTAACTGTTGCAAAACATGTAAAATACCTCTTATAATTCATAAGGGGTATTTTTAATGCAAGGGAAATGAAAACGGGATGGCATAAGATACAGACGGGATCCCCTTATGGCAGAAAGCGGAAGGAGCATATGAAAAAGACACGTAATAAAGAGGATATCAGGAGAAGGATTTTCAATATTATAGAGATAGGAAAAAGGGATGATGTGCCAAGCGCCATGTTTGACAGATTTATTGTAGCCGTAATATTCATAAACCTGGCCGTTACCCTGGCCCAGACATTTGACAGTCTTAAGGCTTATTCGGTACTGTTTGATTCATTGGAACTTATCACGATAATAATCTTTGTAATCGAGTACATATTAAGGTTTATGACTGCTGATTTCCTGTATCCTGAGATCATGGATAAGGCTAAGGCACGGCTCAGGTTTGTGTTTTCACTGTATGGACTGATAGATCTGTTCACGATAGTTCCGTATTTTCTGCCTTTTATATTTCCCGTGGGCGCCGTTGCATTCAGAATGTTCAGGGTTATCAGGATATTCAGACTGTTCAAGATAAATGCGCAGTATGATGCTTTTAATGTGATAGCTTCCGTATTAAAGGAAAAGAAGAACCAGCTGATCTCCTCCATGTGTTTGATACTTATACTGATGACCGCTTCTTCCCTGTGTATGTACAGTCTGGAGCATGATGCTCAGCCGGACCAGTTCAGGAATGCTTTTTCGGGTATATGGTGGTCGGTTTCCACATTGCTGACGGTTGGATACGGTGACATATATCCGGTCACGCCTGCGGGGAAGATGATGGCGATCATTATCTCGTTTCTCGGTGTGGGCATGGTGGCCATTCCTACAGGTATTATTTCGGCCGGATTTGTTGAACAGTACACGGAAATGAAGCTCATGGGAGAACCTCTTGAGGAGAGCGGACTTAAATATATCACATCCAGAATTAAAAAAGACGGTGATCTTGAAGGCCTTATGATTAGGGATGTCGGATTTCTCCCGGATATGATCCCCATAATGGTCATTCGTGAAGGAGAGAAGCTGGCAGCATCGGAGGAACTAAAGCTTAAAGAGGATGACATCCTTATCATTGCGGTTAATTCGCTTAATTAATCATCTTTATCATTGATCCGTTTTCTGACAAATGAGGAATGTCCGAATGAGTCGTACTCTTTGACGTACTCATAATGACATGCTTTATCGGGACCCAGGCTTTCTTCGTATTTTTGTAATACTTCTTTGATCTTTTCGACAGTCAGAGAAGGTGTATCAAGATATACCTGAATCTCTTCGGGTGAATAGCCGCTGTCATAAAGATGTCTGATCGAATCTCCGTAGGCTGTGTCAAATGTCATATCGGACAATGCCTTCTTAAAATAACTACCTGAACTGGACATTTTTGTCTCCTTGTAAGAGTATTTTTGAGGTGTACTTTTCAATACCGTATGCAGTCGCTTCTTGTTAGAGTATATCATACATGCTATACTTTTTGTAACTATTCAGAACAGCACATATATTTTAAAATATGACTCTCATGCTTGCATGAAAGAGGCATATTTTATAAATATATGTATTGGATGAATCCAAAACAGCGAAAAATACGAAGTATTTTGAGCCTGTTCTGAATAGTTACAAATAAACAGAATACCAAGGGAATTGTTAAATGGAAAGATTTAAGCATTTTTTTAAATTTCTTATAAGGGAAGAGCTTGAAATACAACACAGACTAATGAATATCATTCTTTCGGTGGGCGTTTTTGCACTGATAGTATGCATGTTATTCGACTTTGTTGTGGGTACCGGTGCAAGAACCTACTGGATACTGCTCCTTCTGATATTTTGTTTTCTTTTGTCCCTGTACCTTGCAAATGCCCTGAATAAACCCAATGCGGCGGGTGTGGTGCTTTCCGTGGTCTGTAATTATTTTCTGATGCCGATCCTGTTTTTTGCGGAAGGCGGTAAGGAATCGGCAATGCCTATGTGGCTTATGCTGGGCGCCCTGTTCACCTGGCTTATTGTAAGGGGCTGGGTGGTAGTGTTGATCTATGCGGGGAATATGGCTGTATGTGCGGCTGTTCTCATGGCAGATTATTATCATCCCGAGCTGGTAAGCAGGATGACTGACAGGAAGGCGGAATATTTTGACTATATGTTTGCCGTAGCGGGAGTAGTCCTTGTATTTGGCATAATCTTTAAGTTTCAGAGCAGAATATATGAACAGAAGAGGAAGGAGCTTGAACAGAAGGAAAGTGAGCTCATAGAGGTCAATTTAAATCTTGAGAAGGCCAATGAAGCCAAAACTACATTTCTTGCAAGGATGTCACACGAGATCCGTACGCCGATAAATGCGGTTATCGGTATGAATGAAATGATCCTCAGGGAAAGCAGTGAATGGGATATCGTGAATTATGCTCAGAGCATTGAAACCGCTTCACATACCCTGCTGGCCCTTATAAATGATATTCTGGATTTTTCCAAGATAGAGTCGGGACAGATGAGGATAATCCCGGAAGAATATGAGCTGTACTCCCTGCTTAATGACTGTTACAGTATGCTTGAAATGAGAGCAAAGGACAAGGGGCTTACGCTTAAGCTCGATTACAATAAAGATATTCCGTCCGGGCTTTTGGGTGATGAGATAAGGATAAGGCAGATAATCACAAACCTTCTGACCAATGCCGTTAAGTACACCGATGCCGGTTCGATCACCTTTAAGGTTGATTACAATAAAAAGAACGATGAGGAAATCAATCTTGTTATAAGTGTTGCCGATACGGGAAGGGGAATATCAAAGGAAGGTCTTGAGGAGATATTTGAATCCTTTAAAAGAGCCGATGAGAGACAGAACAGGAATATCGAGGGGACAGGTCTCGGACTTGCGATAACCAGGCAGCTGACGGATCTCATGAACGGCTCCATAAACGTAGAAAGTGAGAAGGGCAGGGGATCGGTATTTACTGTTACCATCCCGCAGAAGGTTGTTTCCGGTGAGCCGCTGGGTGCAATTACCGAACGCGTTGATGAAAAGAGCAGGACAGGTATTAACTACAGGGAGAGCTTCAAGGCTCCGGATGCACGTATACTGGTAGTTGATGATGTGCCTGTAAATTATAAGATAGTTAAGCTTCTGCTTAAGAACACCGGTATACAGATCGTAACAGCCGAGAGTGGAAGAGAATGCCTGGAGAAGTACAATAGTGATCATTATGACATCGTTCTACTGGATCATATGATGCCGGAGATGGATGGTATTGAAACGCTTCGTGAGATCAAGAAACTTGAAAAGTACACTAAGGAGCATACGCCTGTGATAGCATTGACGGCAAATGCCATTCAGGGAGCCCAGAAGGAATATATTGATGCCGGATTTGATGATTATCTTACAAAACCTGTTCAGGGGGCGGATCTTGAAAGGATGATAGTCAGATATCTGCCTAAGGAACTGATCAATAAATAAGGAGACCGTTATGATAGTATGTCCAAGCTGTGGAGCCAATCTGAAATTTAATCCCAAAAGCCAGAAGCTTATGTGTGATTTCTGCGGGTCCGAATTTGATCCTCATCAGTTCGATTCTGATAAGGATGCACAGGAAACCCAGATAAACACACAGGAATACGGGAGTTCAACCGATGAAACGCCGGAGGTTAAGGATGATACCTACAAAATAACCGTATTCACCTGTCCCCAGTGCGGCGGAGAGCTTGCAAGTGTTGACGACAACACGGCCGCTGCTTTCTGCAGCTTCTGCGGTGCGTCGACAATACTGCATTCAAGGATAGCAAAAAGCAAGCGTCCCGAGTATATCATTCCATTTTCAATTACCAAGGAGGATTGCAAAGAGGCCTACAGCAGGGTTGTAAAGAAGGCTCTGTTTTTGCCGAAGGAATACAGGAGTGCCGAGTATATTGACGGTTTCAGAGGCATATATATGCCTTACTGGTCATATGATGTCGAACAAAACGGGAACGTAAATCTGAAGGGAGAGAGGTCGCACAGATCAGGTGATTACATTATAACGGATCATTATGCCCTGACCGGTAAGATAGATGCATTCTATGAAGGACTGAGCTATGACGCCTCATCCTCCTTTTCTGACAATATAAGTGAGGCATTGAAGCCCTTTGATGTGACTAAGAGGATTCCTTTTCAGCCGTCATACATGAGCGGGTATTATGCCGATCTGCCTGATGTTGCCAGCAGCCTTTATGCGGAAGATGCGGCAGGAATGGCATATGACCGGTCGGTTGAAAGGATCAAGAAGGAAACAGCCGAGTTTCACAAGTATTCCATAGCAGAGGATAAGATTGAAAACAGGCCCAATGCACCCGGAAGAGCCTTTTCCTCCAAGACGGTCAAGGCACATTCTTCCATGTATCCTGTGTGGTTTCTGTCGTACAGAAACGGAGACAGGGTAACCTATGCCACTGTTAACGGGCAGACGGGCAAGGTTGCGGCCGACCTTCCGATAGACGTAAAAAAATATCTGATCGGATCCGGGATAATAGCGGTTGTTATATTCATGCTTTTGAATATGTTCCTTGTACTGACGCCCAAGGTTGTGCTTGCTTTGGCGGCAACCCTTACTCTTTTGGTTTTTATAATCAATGCAATCCAGAGAAGCAGCATAAAGAAGGCCGAAAGCGGAGAGGATGACAGAGGCTTAATGCATGCCCGTAATAAAGAACGGTTGAAAAACAAAAAAAGAAATGCAGATAACACAGGCAGTAATGAGCTTCCCAAACCGCCCGAGGTTCCGGAAGCAACAATGACGGTTGCCGAAAAGATAATACTTTGGACCGGTATTGCCATACTTGCCGTTAATGTTCTGGTTGCCTTTTTTATACAGCCTGTAAGCGATATTCCGTATTATCTGCTGTGTATTGTTGATGCTGTTGTATTCTGTTTCAGTTTCAGATTTACGCTGATAAATTATAATCTTATGGCCACAAGAAGGCTGCCTCAGTTTGACAGGAAGGGAGGCGATGACCGTGCTTAAGAGAAGAAAAGCAGCTGCGCTGCTGACTTTTATACTGATATTTATGTTTCCGCTGAATGTTTGTGCATCAGAAGCCGTATCCTTCAGCGTTGAAGATGATGAGGAGAACTATAAGCTCTATATAAATGATGACAGCGGATATGAGATCCTTATAGATGACAAGGCGGATATTTTTACGGATGATGAGGAGAATGATCTCATTCCCTATATGGCCGACTGTTCGCAGGAAGGTTTTGTAATTCTTGTCACAACCGATGAGAACAAATACGGTAATGCCGAGACTTATGCCGGAAGTTACTATGATTCGCTGATACCTGAGGAGAGCGGTATACTGTTTTTGATCGATATGGATACGCGTGAGCTTAAGTTCTACAGCGAAGGCGAGTACCATTATGAACTGACAGGCAGTGTCATGAACATAATCGCGGACAACATTTACAGGTCGGCAAGTAACGGTGATTACTATGAATGTGCCAGGGAAGCGTTCACAGAGATATCCGATGTGCTGCAGGGCAAAAGGATAGCTGCGCCCATGAAGTATATATCCAATGCATGTCTTGCAGTATTGATAGCCCTTATCATCAATTACTTCATAGCAAGAGCAGCATCCATGATGACCGGCCCTCTGGACAGTGAGGTGTTTGCCGCTCTCAACAGCAGATACAGCTTTACAGATCCGGAGGTCAGAAAAACGCACACCACACGAACCTATTCGCCCAGGAGTTCGGGCTCCGGAGGATCGGGCGGCGGAGGAGGAGGCGGTGGCGGCGGCCATTCGTCCGGCGGTCATTCGTTTTAAATACAGTCAGCGAAAGTACCCGCTGATCCATTATGGAGTATGAATATTGAAACAGAATTACAAGTTCAGAATTTCATATGACGGAACGAGATATCAGGGATGGGAGCATCAGCCGACGACAGATATGACCATACAGGGAAAGATGGAAAATGTACTGTCCCGTATGGCCGGTGAGGAGATTGAGGTTACAGGAGCCGGAAGGACCGATGCGGGTGTGCATGCACGGGGAATGATCGCCAATGCTTTCATCGATACGGATTTACAGCCTGAGGAGATCATGGATTATATGAACCGCTACCTTCCTGATGATATCTGTATACAGGATGTGAGGGTTGCTTCCGACAGGTTTCACAGCAGATATAATGCAGTGGGAAAAACCTACAGATATACATGCTGTACAGGACGGATCAAACCGGTTTTTGACAGGAAATACGTATACTATATAGAAGAAACGCCCGATGTTGATAAGATGAAAGAGGCTGCGGCCATACTGATCGGAGAGCATGATTTTCGCAGCTTCTGTGCCAATCCCAGAATGAAAAAGTCAACCGTACGAAGGGTTGACAGGATCGATATCGTCAGAAAAGGGGCGTATATAACCTTTACATATCACGGAACCGGATTTCTTCAATATATGGTCAGGATACTGACAGGAACTCTTCTTGAGGTGGGTTTTGGTAAAAGAACTCCCGAAAGCATGAGAGAGCTGCTTGAAGCCAAGGACAGAAGAGAAGCCGGAGCTACTGCTCCGGCCTGTGGACTTACCATGTTGGAGGTTGATTATTAAACGCGTATATGCTGTTCATAACAGCATCATACAAGAACATTTCGAAGATAATCTGTCAATATTCCGGCTGCGATCTCATGTGACCTCATTCCGGGATGGTTTCTTGCTCCGACTGTTTCACCGTTTATTGCCGGTAGCATGATGAACCTGACGTTGGCATCGCCTGTCTCTGAGGTATATACGTTGAAAGCATCCGCCAACACCGGACCGAGATCATATCCGAGCATTCCGTACATCCATACAATATGTGAATCCGGGTTCCTTTTCCTGACAAGCTTAAGCAGGTCTACGGCAGCAGTGCGTATATGCAGTGCGTCTTCTTTTGAATACAATCCGTTTTCATCCTTATTCAGCTTGTATACCTCTCCCGTATCGGGATCCCTGAAGGAAGGCTCTTCAAAGCCCGATGCATCATTGGTTCCCAGGTTTATGATAACTGCGTCGGGTATCCATGAGGTGAAATCATGAGGTTTGTCGACGTTGTATTTTTTGTTTGTGTCACCATAGGAAGCAAGACCGCATATCTGCTCATAATGCCTGCTCATTACATGTCTTCTGTCATTGTCCCAACCGGTGAACACGCCCCATCCGCCCTGTGAGATAACACGGCATTCGGCATTCAGTGCCTTGCCGGTGAGGTTGATATATGTACGACTGTAGCTCATGCAGTATGAGGTCCAGTCCTCATCCGATTTCGCACCGTAAGTGCCTTCACCGGAGCTTATGCTGTCGCCTATGAATTCAAGCTTACGGTCATAATAGGGCGGTGCCATGAAATTGCCGTCTCCCCACAGACCTTTAATGATAACCGATGTGCGGTCATCTTCGCTCATGGCCTGTGTTTCCCTGTAGAACTTGACTCTGGTTGTTCTTGAAGGATCGATCCCTCTGAAAAGACACAGGGAGTGGGCTCCCTTATCCACCATGAATCTGCTGACAAGCTCTCCGTTCAGTTCGATGGCGACCCAGGGTTCCATATGGGTATAATCTGCCTCGACTTCAACCCACAATTGAGAGCCTGTGACATTTACCTCTATACCATGTCCGTTTGAAAGAAGGGGTACGACATCAAGAGAGTTGTCAATCCTTCCGTGAAGCTTGAGGCTTCCTATATCTTTGATATTAAAATAGGTGAGATTACCGTCCATGACATTCCTCCTGAATTGTTATATATATTGTGACTATTTATTTTAAAATTTATGTGCTGTTCTGGATAGTTATTGACATTTTACACTTTGTTAGGGGGATTGTATACAGTTTTCGTGAAATACGGTAAATGCCCTTGTAAACAATGTGTCTTATATGTATAATTGAAATGGCGGTTTGAAACCGGTGTGACTTTATGGGGGTACTGCGGGAGAGCAGTAATGTCGTTTTATAACAAAAGTATTGTACGGGAAGAAGGTAGTTTCAATGGAAAGACTTATAGGAACAGTATCAAGAGGAATAAGAGGACCCATAATCCGACAGGGCGATGATCTTGTGGATATAGCGGTCAGCAGTGTTATGGATGCTGCTGCAAGCGAGGATATAAAGATAAGAGACAGGGATATCATAGCCCTGACCGAATCGATAGTTGCAAGGGCACAGGGTAATTACGCTACTGTCGCCGATATAGCGGATGATGTGCGCAGGAAAACAGGTGGCGGCACTGTGGGAGTGATCTTCCCCATATTATCACGAAACCGTTTTGCAATATGCCTTAAGGGTATCGCCAAGGGCTGTCGTAAGGTCGTGCTTATGCTGAGCTATCCCAGTGATGAGGTGGGAAATGCACTTCTTACATATGATCAGCTGGATGAAGCGGGTGTCAATCCGTACAGTGATGTGCTGACACTTGAGAGATACAGGAAACTGTTCGGCGATAACAAGCATGAATTCACGGGTGTTGATTATGTTGATTATTACTCAAATATAGTACGTGAAGCAGGTGCTGATATTGAGATCATATTTGCCAATCAGGCAAGGGCGATCCTTGAATATACCGACTGTGTTATAACCTGTGACATACATTCAAGGGCAAGGACCAAGAGGCTTCTTACGAACGCCGGAGCGAAGACGGTACTGGGACTTGACGATATCCTCAATGCGCCGGTTGGTGACAGCGGATACAATGAAAAGTACGGTCTGCTTGGTTCCAATAAATCAACGGAAGACAAGGTTAAGCTGTTCCCGAGAGACTGTCAGAATCTTGTGGAAGATATTCAGAAACAGATGCTCTCGCTTACAGGTAAGCATGTTGAGGTTATGGTATACGGAGACGGAGCGTTTAAGGATCCCAAGGGCAAGATATGGGAGCTGGCCGATCCTGTTGTATCGCCTGCCTTTACGGACGGACTTGTGGGAACACCCAACGAGCTTAAGCTTAAATATCTTGCGGACAATGATTTCAAGCATTTGAGCGGACAGGAACTTAAGGATGCCATTACCAAGAGCATAAAGGAGAAGGATAAGGATCTTAAGGGCAAGATGGCTTCGCAGGGTACAACGCCCAGACAGCTTACCGATCTTATCGGATCCCTGTGCGACCTGACCAGCGGATCGGGTGATAAGGGAACGCCGTTCATACTTATTCAGGGATATTTTGACAATTTTACGGACTGATCCGTCCTCATCTTACAGAGGAGTGCAGGATTGATTTTCAGTAATATAAAAGACGGAGGTCGGCTATGATTTTATTTGTAGGAATTGTATTTATAGTGATAGTTGTTGCCGTAGTGGTTTCAGCGGTCACATCGGTAATATCGGCGGTAGCGGCCGAGGAGGATATTGAGGATTAAACAGAATCGAACAGGATCAAGCAGTTGAAGACAGTCGGTGTTTTACGTAAACGGTAGGGATTATGAGGGAATATACCATTAATTGTAAAAAGGGCGAAACGGTACTTGATGCTTTAAGAAGACAGGGCATTACGATAAGAGCGTTCTGTAACGGACGCCATACCTGCGGGAAATGCAGGATCATGCTTGATGAAGAGAAGATGAACGAGGCTTCCTATGAAGAGATGTATCTCCTTACGGATGAGGAGAATGCCATGGGGGCCAGGCTTGCATGTTTCGTAAGGCCGGATAAGGATGATGTGGATGAGCTTAAGGTTACAATACTTGATATGCCTGAGAGTGAAACAGCTATTGTAACTGCTCCGGATGATGATATGTCTGTTTCGCTTGATCCTGAAGACGTTGAAGATCTGACGTTTGCCGCCATTGATATCGGGACAACGACCATTGCAGCCGAGCTTATAAGCAATGGTGAAGTTATTTATAAAGGCGGCAGGATAAATTCCCAGTGCAGCTACGGCGCTGATGTCATTTCAAGGAGTGAGGCTGCGATAAAAGGAAATGCGGAGCAGCTGAGCGACTGTGTTATGGATGATATCAATGCGCTGATCAATGAATTTCCAAAGGCGCCTGCCCATATCATTATTGCAGGTAATACAACCATGATACATCTCCTGATGAAGTATCCCGTTGCGGAGATGATCAACTATCCTTTCAGGCCATATTATACCGGCTGGCTCAAGAAGAATTTCATGCTTGATTCCGGTCGTGTGCTTCCATGGACCATACTTCCCAATCTTTCGGCTTACATAGGCGGTGATGTTGTCTCGGGACTGTATTACTGCGGGTTTTCCGACTCTGACAGTGTTAATCTGTTTGTTGATCTGGGAACCAACGGTGAGATGGCGATCGGCAACAGAGACAGGATACTTACCGCATCGGCTGCTGCAGGACCTGCTTTCGAAGGAACAAGGCTTAATGCCGCAACAGATGTAATAAAGTGTATGGCCAATCTGCGTGACAGCGGTATCATTGATGAGAACGGAGCACTGAAAGATCCGTATTTTGATGAAGGATATAATTACAGGATCGATTCGTCCGGCAGGTTTGTAACGATAAATCAGAAGGAGATCAGGGATATCCAGATTGCAAAATCAGCAATCAGGGCAGGACTTGAGGTCCTTATGAGAGAATACGGGGTCAGGGCATCGGATATCGAAAGGCTGTACCTTGCGGGCGGAATGGGACACGGGCTTGATATTCAGAGCGCGGTATCGATAGGACTTATACCGGGGGAACTTCAGTCAAAGGTTATCACAGTCGGTAACTCATCACTTGCGGGAGCAATCAAATACGGCAGATACAATTTCAATGATGATGATATCGAGAAGATTATCGCAGTAAGCGAGGAGGTAACCTTAAGCAATGTGAAGGAGTTCTCCGGTCTGTATTATGAGCATATGCTCTTTTAGATAAGAGAGGATTTGGGATTACAGATACATAACAGGTATACAATATATGGTATAAAGTTTATTTTTTTATAAATATATTGTATCTGTCATATATTATATGGTATTATTTTATAGGCGTGTCCAATGTGACCCGCCTATAAGTATATTCTATTATTTATAGAAGGGAGATTATAGGATGAAGAAATACGTGGCAGAGTTTATTGGTACCTGTGTGCTTGTGTTTATGGGCTGCGGTACCGCGATGTTGGTCGGCTGTGAAAGCGGCTACGGATGTGGATACATACTTACGGCATTCGCATTCGGTCTTGTTATTGTCGGAATGGCATATTGCGTAGGTAATATTTCGGGATGTCATATCAATCCGGCAGTGTCTTTGGGAGTATTTATGACAGGTGGTATTTCCGGACGTGATTTCGGAGGGTATGTGGTATCGCAGTGCCTTGGTTCGATCGTTGGAACTGCTTTGCTTGCAGCAGTGTTTAATCTCGGCGGTGTGGCCGATATGACAGGCGGCTACGGATCAAACGGTCTTGGTGGTGTACATGGCAGCGTGGTAGCAGGTCTTCTTGTTGAGATCATACTTACCTTTATCTTTGTTATGACAATACTCGGTGTAACAAGCAAGAAGGCAGGCCATGGATCTTTTGGCGGACTTATCATAGGCTTTACTCTTGTACTTGTACATATCCTCGGTATAGGTCTGACAGGAACCAGCGTTAACCCCGCAAGGAGCCTGGGTCCCGCTATTTTCGCAGGCGGTGATGCCCTTTCGAGTCTCTGGGTATTCATTGTTGGCCCTCTTGCAGGTGCGGCTTTGGCAGCCTGTGTATACAAGTTCCTTGAGAAGGAAGATGATGTTAAGAAGGATGCAGAGGCTTAAGCATAATTTCGGTAGTTGACTGAATATGCATATAACTTGATATAAACGTAAATATCAGATCATTCCGGGTGAAGCGAAGGACAGAACAATCAGATCCCTGCTTTACCCGGAATGTTTTTTTTATCTGTTCTGAATAGTTAAGCGCGGGAGCGGGCCGTATATAATAAGTTTATTTAATAAACTAATTACTTGTATCCTTTATGAAAAAGAGGTAAAATTGATGTAATATCGGCATTCATTTTTAAGAAAGCAGAGGGCATATATGAACAGAGAAGAAGCTAGAAAGAAAGCAGCTACCTTGGTTGAAATGATGACCGTAGAGGAGAGGGTCAGTCAGCTCAGGTATGATTCTCCCGCGATCGACAGGTTAAGCATTCCTGCATACAACTGGTGGAATGAGGCACTCCACGGAGTTGCGAGATCGGGACAGGCAACTGTGTTTCCACAGGCAATAGCCATGGCTGCAACCTTCGATGAAGGTATTATTGAGAAAGTCGGAGAGATCGTTTCAACGGAAGCCAGGGCCAAGTACAATGCTGTGTCCGAAGAGGGAGACAGGGATATTTATAAGGGACTGACCATGTGGTCGCCTAATGTTAACATATTCCGCGACCCGAGGTGGGGACGTGGTCATGAGACGCTTGGAGAGGATCCGTTCCTTACCTCCAAGCTTGGAGCGGCTTATGTTAAGGGACTTCAGGGAGACGGTGAGTATTTAAGAACCGCTGCCTGTGCCAAGCATTTTGCGGTACATTCAGGTCCGGAGGCGATAAGGCATGAGTTTGATGCAAAGGCTACCAAAAAGGATATGAGGGAAACCTATCTCCCGGCCTTTGAGGAATGTGTAAAGGAAGCGCATGTCGAGGCAGTTATGGGAGCTTATAACCGTACAAACGGTGAACCCTGCTGCGCACACACTGAGCTTATGGAGAATATCCTGCGCGGTGAATGGGGCTTTGAAGGCCATTTCGTTTCGGACTGCTGGGCTTTAAGGGATTTTCATGAGCATCATATGGTTACGAAGACCATAGAGGAATCGGCAGCTCTGGCACTTAAGAAGGGTTGCGATGTTAACTGTGGCAATACATACATTCATCTGATGAAGGCCTATAATGACGGACTGGTTACAGAGGAAGAGATAACCAGAGCCTGTGTAAGGCTGTATACAACAAGGTTTATGCTTGGTCTTTTCAATGCAAGTGATTATGACAGCATTCCCTATGAAAAGGTTGAGTGCCGTGAACACAGGGAATATGCCGTTGAAGTGGCTGAGAAGTCCATGGTGCTTCTTAAGAATGATGATTACCTTCCTCTTAACAAGGGCGGAGTCAATACAATAGGCGTTATAGGACCCGATGCCAACAGCAGGGTGGCGCTTATAGGCAATTACCACGGAACTTCTTCGAGATATACCACTATTCTTGAGGGTATACAGGATGAGGCCGGTCCGAATATAAACGTTTTGTATTCAGAGGGCTGCCATTTGTACAAGGACAGGGTTGAACCGCTCGCAGTTGAAAATGACAGGCTGGCAGAAGCCAGGGTCGTTGCCAATCATTCGGATGTAGTGGTTCTGGTACTCGGCCTTGATGAAACACTTGAAGGTGAAGAAGGCGATACGGGTAACAGCTACGCTTCGGGTGATAAGACGGACCTTAACTTCCCCGAGTCACAGAGGATACTTGCCAAGGCTGTCATTGATACCGGGAAGCCGGTGATCGTAGCGGTTATGACCGGTTCGGCGATGGATCTTTCGTTTGCAAGAGATGCAAGCAATGTCAAGGCCATTATCCAGGCGTGGTATCCCGGTGCTGAGGGAGGCAGGGCCTTTGCCAATCTGTTGTTCGGTAAGAAATCTCCGTCAGGCAAGCTTCCGATAACCTTGTACAATTCACTGGAGGAGCTTCCCGAGTTTACCGATTACTCAATGAAGGGACGTACCTACAGATATATGGAAAAGGAGGCGCAGTATCCGTTCGGTTTCGGACTGACATACGGTAAGCTCGCAATTAAGAATGCCGAACTCAATACAGATGCTCTTAAGAAAGCTGTCAAGGATCCGGAAACGCTTAAAAAAGCCATGATCGATATGACGGTAACCGTTCGCAATGAGAGTGCAACTGCAATAGAGGAAGTAGTCCAGATATATATAAAGGATAACGAATCGTCTTATGCTGTAAGGAACCACAGTTTATGCGCATTCAAGAGAGTGGCGGTTAAATCGGGAGAGGAAGTGGGCCTGTTCTTCTCGATTCCGGGCAAGGCGTTTATGGAATATAACGATGAAGGTGAGCTTATCCTTGACAGTAACAGCTTTACCCTGTATGCGGGTGTAAGCCAGCCGGATGAGCACAGTGTGTCTCTGTGCGGAGTGACTCCGGTCAAAGTCGAAGTGAGCCTGTTATGAATAGTTACGTAAAATGTATAAATTATACGTCATTCTGAACGTATCGAAGAATCTTTATATAAAGGAGGATATAAAATGTTATATATCGGTGTTGATCTTGGTACCAGTGCAGTTAAGATGCTTCTTATGGACGGAAACGGTAAGATCGAGAAGATCGTATCAAAGGAGTATCCGCTCAGTTTTCCCCATCCGGGATGGTCGGAGCAGAAGCCTGAGGACTGGTGGGAGCAGTCTCTTGCGGGACTTAAGGAGCTGACAAGCGAATGTGATAAGAGTCAGATCGCGGGTATCAGCTTCGGCGGACAGATGCATGGTCTTGTAGTACTTGATAAGGATGACAACGTGATCCGTCCTGCGATCCTGTGGAATGACGGACGTACCGGCAAGGAAACAGACTATCTGAACAATGTCATAGGTAAGGACAAGCTGTCGGAGTACACGGCCAATATCGCATTTGCAGGCTTCACAGCTCCCAAGATCCTGTGGATGAAGGAGAATGAGCCTGAGAACTTTGCAAAGATTGAGAAGATAATGCTTCCCAAGGATTATCTTGCTTACAAGCTCTCGGGAGTTCACTGTACGGATGTTTCGGATGCTTCGGGTATGCTTCTGTTTGATGTTAAGAACAAGTGCTGGTCCAAGGAAATGATGGAAATCTGCTCCGTTAAGGAATCACAGCTGGCTAAGATATTCGAAAGCTACGAGGTAGTGGGAAATATCAAGCCGGAGCTTGCCGATGAACTGGGCTTTGGCAAAGATGTAAAGATAATAGCAGGTGCGGGCGACAATGCCGCAGCAGCTGTCGGAACCGGTACGGTAGGAGACGGTAAGTGCAATATCTCTCTTGGAACCAGCGGAACGATATTTATTTCCAGTAAGGATTTCACGGTTGATGATAAGAATGCGCTCCATGCCTTTGCTCATTCTGACGGTCATTACCATCTTATGGGATGTATGCTTTCTGCAGCATCATGCAATAAGTGGTGGATGGAGGATATCATCGGCACGACTGATTTTGTAAAGGAGCAGGAACCTATTACAGAGGATAAGCTTGGCGAGAACAATGTGTTCTTCATGCCTTATCTTATGGGTGAGCGTTCACCTCACAACAACCCCGACGCAAGGGCCGTATTTATCGGAATGAGCATGGATTCGACAAGGGCTGACATGACACAGGCAGTTCTTGAAGGTGTATGCTTCGGTATACGTGATTCCTTTGAGGTGGCAAGATCACAGGGAATTAAGATAGAAAGTACGAAGATATGCGGCGGCGGAGCCAAATCACCACTCTGGAAAAAGATGATGGCCAATGTTCTCGGTATTCCTGTGGAAGTGATCGAATCGGAAGAGGGACCCGGATACGGCGGTGCCATCCTTGCGGCAGTAGGCTGCGGTGAATATGCATCTGTTGAGGAAGCGGCAGACAAGCTGGTCAAGGTTATAGATGTGGTTAAGCCCGATGCAGAGCTTACGGCTAAGTACGAGAAGAAGTATCAGTACTTTAAGCAGCTCTATCCTACAATGAAGCCGCTGTTTTAAGAAACAGCATCAGACAACGAAATCACTGTTGGGAGCCAGATAAGTAACGCCAAGATAATTCCTGATGATGAGGCAGGCTCCTCCCAATAGAATTGAAATATCCTGAAGACCGGATGGAACAAGGTTACAATACTTGTTCATCCGGTTTTTTATCTGATCCTTTATACGCAGATGAAGCTCCGGTATGTACATTGTGAAGCTGGAATTGATGACTATTACATCCGGATTGAATATATTGAGGATATTGTTGATCCCTATGGATATATATTTAATGAATTCATCAACCATATCTTTGGCGAGCTTCTCGCCCGAATTGTATGCTGACATGAAATCATCGATGTTTACCCTGCTGCAGTTTTTAATGGAAGCGTAGGTATTGAGGATCGCGCGTTCCGAAGCATACTGCTCCAGACATCCGCAGTTGCCGCAGGGACATGGCCTGCCGTCTGTATTTATTATCGTATGACCTATTTCTCCCGCATTACCGTTAAAGCCTGTGTACAGCTTATTGTCAATGATTATCCCGACGCCAAGACCGGAATGGACACTGACGCCTATCATATTGGGAACGTTGTAACAGAAACAGTTTTCACCTATGATGGACAGATTGGCTTCGTTCTCGATGATCACGGGAATACCGAAGTGTTCCGTCAGGCGCTCGGCGATCGGAAGGCCCACATAATCATAATAAGGAGCAAAGGTAATCTCGTTATTGTTTACAACACCGTGTACGCCGATCGAGATACCGACAACACCGAAGGGTGTCTTCTGAAGCTGCTCTATGCGTGAACTTATGATATATATAAGTCCGTTTATGATATTGTCGCGTGTATAGTTGTTGAGGAACTGTTTAAGACCGCAGTCGTTTCCCTTGAGATCCGAAGTGAAAGCTGTTATATGATCGACTCCAAGGTCGATGCTCAGAATGTGTCCGTTTTCCTTGCAGAATTCAAGTAATATTGGTTTGCGTCCGAGTGAGGTGTCATCCGAGCCTATCTCGCGGACCAGCTTTCTGTCGATAAGATCCGTAACGATCGCAGAAATGGTGGCCTTGGTAAGTCCGAGCTTGGAAGCTGTTGAGGCACGGGATATCGGCCCTTCGTTAAGAATGGTTTCCAATACCAGATGTGAGTTGATATCCCTTATCATTTCTTTGCTGCCGGTAACCATACATGCCTCCGAGGAACACATTTTATGTTAAAATATTATACAGCAATTTGTTTAATAAGTAAACTAATTGGCAACTATTAAGAACAGCAGGTTTCTTCGTTTTTTCAACTTATGAATTTCTGATGAAATTCGCTATTCTTTATATTGACGAAACAGCATATACATAGTTATAATATGTGTAACTCTTATTCAGAGTGGTGGAGATACATAGGATCTGTGAAGCCACGGCAACCCCGAAAGGAAGGTGCCAACCTGAGCGAGTAATCGAGCAATAAGAGGATTTGGTTATTATGATGCAATCGGATCCGCTTATCAGCGGATTTTTTTTGTGAAACGATCCATCAGCCGTTGCGAATATTACAAACTTGGCAGGACAGTCAGTTGATATGGCTAAACAGAGAGGTTTAAGAAAGGAGATACTATGGAGAAATATTTATTTACTTCCGAATCTGTAACAGAGGGACATCCCGATAAGGTATGCGATGCTATTTCGGATGCGATACTGGATGCCTGCATGGCACAGGATCCGATGAGCCGCGTGGCATGCGAGACGGCATGCTGTACGGGTTTTGTACTCATTACGGGTGAGATAACAACCAAGGCTTATGTTGATATGCAGAAGGTAGTACGCGATACCGTCAAGGAGATCGGATATACGAAATCCGAGTACGGTTTCGATGGTAATACCTGTGCGGTTCTGGTAGCGATAGATGAGCAGTCCGATGATATCGCAATGGGTGTTGATAAGGCACTCGAAGCGAAGGAGGGCTCTCTTACCGATGACCTTGATACAGGTGCGGGCGACCAGGGTATGATGTTCGGATATGCAACCAACGAGACTGAGGAATATATGCCCTATCCCATCTCGCTTGCCCACAAGCTGGCAAAGAAGCTTACAGAAGTACGTAAAGACGGAACGCTTAAGTACTTAAGGCCTGACGGCAAGAGTCAGGTATCCGTTGAGTATGATGAGAATGGCAAGCCCTTAAGACTTGAGGCTGTTGTTCTGTCAACACAGCATGATGATGATGTTACCCAGGAGCAGATACATGCTGATATTAAGAAGTATGTCTTTGATGCGGTACTTCCGAAGGAACTCATTGATGATAAGACCAAGTTCTTCATTAATCCTACAGGCCGTTTCGTTATCGGAGGACCTCACGGAGATGCAGGTCTTACGGGACGTAAGATAATCGTTGATACCTACGGCGGATATGCCCGTCACGGCGGTGGAGCTTTCTCGGGTAAGGATTGTACCAAGGTTGACAGAAGTGCCGCTTATGCGGCAAGATATGTTGCCAAGAATATCGTGGCAGCAGGCCTTGCTGACAAGTGCGAGATCCAGCTTTCATATGCTATCGGTGTTGCACAGCCCACATCGATAATGATAGATACATTCGGAACAGGAAAGCTTAAGGATGATAAGCTGGTTGAAATAGTACGTGAGAACTTCGACCTTCGTCCGGCCGGCATAATCAAGATGCTCGATCTCCGTCGTCCGATCTATAAGCAGACGGCAGCATACGGACATTTCGGACGCAACGATCTTGATCTTCCCTGGGAAGCACTTAATAAGGTGGATGTACTGAAGAAGTATCTGTAAAACGGAGTAAGACAGGAACAGGTTAACAGGGCGTATTGTGTATAATACATGATACGTCCTATTTGTTTGTTTCGTTTGCCTTCGATTTGTGCTATGATGTAACTGTTCGGGACGAGGTGAAACAAGGGGGCAGTTCCTTGTTTTAAGCCTTGTTTCACAGGGAGAATAGTATGTCATTTGTTCATCTTCATACCCACACGGAGTTCTCGCTCCTTGATGGTTCAAATAAAATAAAGGAATATGTGGCCAGGGTTAAGGAGCTTAACATGTCCGCTGCAGCCATCACGGACCATGGCGTGATGTACGGTGTCATTGATTTCTACCGAGCGGCAAAGGAAGCGGGGATCAAGCCGATCCTTGGCTGTGAGATCTATGTTGCTCCCGAAAGCCGTTTTGACAAGGAAGCAAGTCATGGGGATGACAGGTATCATCATCTTATCCTCCTTGCCGAGAATAACTTAGGCTATGCCAATCTGTGCAAGATCGTAAGCAGAGGCTTCACTGAAGGCTTCTACTACAGGCCGCGTGTTGATATGGAGGTCCTGCGTGAATTCCATGAGGGAATTATCTGCTGTTCGGCCTGTCTTGCGGGAGAGGTGCAGAGACTGCTTGCCAAGGGATTGTATGAGGAAGCGAAGGAATCCGCACTTAAACATCTTGACTGCTTTGGGGAGGGTAATTACTTTCTGGAGCTCCAGGATCACGGTATCCCGGAACAGAGGATAGTCAATGCCGATCTCATGAGGATGAGCAAGGAACTTAATATTCCGCTTGTTGCTACCAATGACTGCCATTATACATATGCATCCGATGCGGAGAGTCATGATATCCTTCTGTGTATTCAGACGGGGAAAAAGGTTCAGGATGAGGACAGGCTCCGCTATGAAGGCGGTCAGTACTACGTTAAATCAGAGGAAGAGATGCGCGCCCTGTTTCCTTACGCACAGGAAGCACTTGACAATACACAGAAGATAGCGGACAGATGTAATGTGGAGATCGAATTCGGTTCGTACAAGCTGCCCAGGTTCCCGCTGCCTGAAGGATATACTTCATTTGAATATCTTAAGGAGCTGTGCTATAAGGGGCTTGGAGAACGTTACCCGGGATACGGTGATGATCTTGTTAAGAGGCTCGAATATGAGCTTGATACAATAAACAGCATGGGGTTTGTCGATTATTTCCTGATAGTGTGGGATTTCATCAACTATGCCAAGACCCATGACGTAGCCGTGGGACCCGGAAGAGGATCAGCGGCAGGAAGTATCGTATCCTACTGTCTTAAGATAACGGACATAGAGCCTATCAGATACAATCTGCTTTTTGAGCGTTTCCTCAATCCGGAACGAGTGACCATGCCTGATATAGATATTGATTTTGAACCTGAGGGGCGTCAGAGGGTTATTGATTATGTAGTCAAAAAGTACGGCAAGGAGAAGGTTGTACAGATTGTCACCTTCGGTACCATGGCGGCAAAAGGAGTCATAAGGGATGTGGGAAGAGTCATGGATCTGCCGTATTCCTACTGTGATATGATCGCAAAGCTTGTTCCAAATGAGCTTAACATTACACTTCAGAAGGCGCTTGATTACGGACAGGAATTCAAGCAGCTCTATGACGGTGACGATCAGGCGAAGAAGCTCATAGATATGTGCATGCGTCTTGAAGGTCTGCCAAGACATACCTCAATGCACGCGGCTGGTGTTGTTATCTGTCCGGAAGCGGCCGATGAATTTGTTCCTCTTTCAAGAGGCGCTGACGGAACCATCACCACCCAGTATGTCATGACCACTCTTGAAGAACTGGGACTTCTTAAGATGGATTTCCTGGGTCTTAGGAACCTGACCGTCATTAAGGATGCCGCAAGGATGGTTCCCACGAATGACGGAAAGGGCATTGACATAAATAAGATAGATTACAATGATAAAGCGGTATTTGATTATATCGGAACGGGTAAGACAGACGGTATATTCCAGCTTGAAAGCGACGGAATGAAGAACTTCATGAAGGAATTAAAGCCTCAGTCGATGGAAGATATTATAGCGGGTATATCTCTCTACAGACCGGGTCCCATGGATTTCATACCGCAGTATATAAAGGGTAAGAACAATCCCGCGGAAATAACCTATGACTGTCCTCAGCTAGAGCCCATACTTGCACCTACCTACGGCTGTATAGTATATCAGGAACAGGTAATGCAGATAGTGCGTGATCTTGGCGGTTATACACTGGGCAGGAGCGACCTTGTAAGAAGGGCGATGTCCAAGAAGAAGCAGTCCGTAATGGAGAAGGAGCGCCACAACTTTGTATACGGAAACAGCGAAGAAGGAGTTCCGGGCTGTGTATCCAAGGGAATAAGGGAGCAGGTGGCCAACCGTATTTATGATGAGATGATGGATTTCGCCAAGTATGCTTTCAACAAGTCACATGCGGCGGCGTACGCCTTTGTCGCTTATCAGACTGCCTGGCTCAAACACTATTATCCGGTTGAATTTATGGCGGCGCTTATGACGAGCGTAATAGATAACTTCAACAAGGTTTCGTATTACATTTATTCATGCAGGTCGATGGGAATTAAGATTCTGCCTCCTGACATAAATGAGGGAGTGGCCGGTTTCTCGGTATCGGGAGGAGATATCCGTTACGGTCTGGCTTCGATCAAGGGAGTCGGCTGGCCTGTCATTGAGTCCATAGTTGCCGAGAGGGAGGCAAACGGCAGATATAAGAGCCTTAAGAGCTTCATAGAGAGGCTGTCGGGCAAGGAGACCAATAAGAGGACGATCGAGAGCTTCATAAAGGCCGGTGCCCTGGATTCGCTTCCGGGTACAAGAAAACAGAAGATGGCCGTGTATTCACAGATAATCGACAATATCGCAACGGAAAGAAAGAACAACCTGGAAGGACAGATGTCTTTGTTTGATATCCTGCCGGATGAGAACAAGGAGGAATACGAGTTAAGGTATCCTGATATCGGTGAATATGATGAGGACGAACTTCTCTCCTTTGAGAAGGAAATCCTCGGGATTTATGTAAGCGGACATCCGCTGCAGTCGGATGAAGCATTGTGGAAGAAACATATAACCAACAAGACGACTGATTTTGTCTATGATGAGGATACAAGATCTGTCAGGGTTAAGGACAATGACAGCGTCATGGTCGGTGGTATTATTGAGAGTAAGACGGTAAAGTACACAAAGAAGGGACAGATGATGGCATTCTTAAGCCTGGAGGATCTGCTGGGTACGGTTGAGGTTATCGTATGGCCGAATGATTATGAGAAGAATTCGGCATATCTGAATGAGAACAGTAAGATATTTATTAAGGGTAAGGCTTCGGTTGAAGAGGATAAGGATGCCAAGGTCATATGCGACCGGATCATCCCGTTTGACAAGATGCCGAAGAAGCTGTGGATAAGGCTGGCAACGATGAGCGATTTCACGGAGAAGGAAGGCAGGATAAATGAAATCCTTAAGGACTCGGATGGCAGTGACACGGTGGTGGTCTATCTTGAAGATACAAAGCAGATGAAGCAGTTTCCCAGAAATATGAGTGTCTGTGCGGACGAGAACCTCACGAAAAAGCTGAAGGAGCTGTGCGGAGAGGATAATATCCGGGTAGTATGACTTTCTGAATGCAAACAGGGTAAAGGATTTATTAAAGTTGAAATAGAACCGCAAAAGATGTACTATTTAATAGATTTATTTTTTTTGGAGGGACCGATATGGATAAGGAGATAAATACAGTCGCCGTTCTGACCAGCGGAGGAGATGCACCGGGTATGAATGCAGCGATAAGGGCCGTTGTCAGAAGGTCTATCGCCAACGGCAAGCGGGTGATAGGAATACAGAAGGGATATCAGGGATTACTCAACGAAGAAATGAATGATATGAGCCCACGTGATGTATCGGATATCATCCAGAAGGGCGGAACCATCCTTCGTACTGCAAGATGTGATGAATTCAAGACTCCCGAAGGACAGGACAAGGGTGCTGAGATATGCAGGAAGCATGGGATAGACGGTCTCGTAGTCATCGGTGGTGACGGATCCTATAGGGGTGCACAGGCACTTGCCGCAAGAGGGATCAATACGATAGGTATCCCCGGAACCATAGATCTTGACATTGCATGCACGGACTACACCATAGGCTTCGATACGGCTGTAAATACGGCTATGGAAGCAATAGACAAGGTAAGGGATACATCTTCCTCACATGAGAGGTGTTCCATAATTGAGGTTATGGGCCGTAATGCCGGTTATATCGCATTGTGGTGCGGCGTTGCATCGGGTGCCGAGGATATACTGCTTCCGGAGAAATATGAATTCAAGGAGCAGGAGATAATCAATAACATCATCAACAACCGTAAGAGAGGTAAGACACATCATCTTATCATCAATGCGGAGGGTATCGGCCACTCTACATCAATGGCTAGACGTATTGAGGCTGCAACGGGTGTTGAAACAAGGGCTACGATCTTGGGATACATGCAGCGTGGAGGTTCTCCCACCTGTAAGGACAGATATTACGGATCAATGATGGGAGCTTACGCAGCCGATCTTCTGTGTGCCGGCAAGAGTAAGAGAGTAGTCGGATATAAGCACGGCGAATATGTTGACTTTGACATAGACGAGGCTTTGGCAATGCAGAAGGACATCCCCGAGTACGAATACGAAGTAACGAAGTCACTCAGCATATGATGCAACAAGGTTTCAAACCATCCTGAGTTCAGGCTTGCCTGAAACGAAGGATGGTTTGGAAACCTGCAAGAACATGAGGAAGAAGCGAAGCGAATTCCGAATGTTCCGGGATTGCGAAGCAAGACCGGTTGCATCAAAATTAATACCATCCTGAGTTCAGGCTTGCCTGAAACGAAGGATGGTTTGGAAACAATTATATTAACGATATGATCACAAGTCCTGCAAATGAAAAAATAAAAAACATAATACAGCTGTCTACAAGTGCCAAGGCACGCAGGGATCAGAATGCTTTCATTGTTGAAGGCATCAAAATGTATACGGAGGCACCTCCCAAGCGGGTCAGGGAAGTATTTATCAGCGAGGATCTGCTTGATAAGGCAAACATTGCGGCACGATATGACGATAAGAATCCGGGGGCGGATCTTTTGAAAAAGTGCAGGAGGAGGCTTGATCAGACAGGATATACCGAGGTCAGCAACAAGGTCTTCAGGAAGATGGCCGAGACTGTGACACCCCAGGGTATAATCTGCGTGGTGGAACGTAAGACTTACGATATTAATGACCTGACAAGGGTGGGAGATGATATGTCCCTTAAGGTTCTGATCCTTGAGGAAATCCAGGATCCGGGGAATCTCGGAACAATGATAAGGACAGCGGAGGCTGCCGGGATTGATTTCGTTCTTGCGAGCGAAGGGACTGTGGATGTATACAATCCAAAGGTGACGCGGGCAACAATGGGTTCCGTTTTCAGGGTGCCGATCGTCTATACCAAACAGCTTAAGGATGACGTTGAGCTGCTCAAGAAGGTCGGTGTCAGGGTATATGCCGCACATCTTAAGGGCAGAACCGCTTATGATAAGGTAAAATACGGGAACAGAACAGCGATCATGATAGGTAATGAGGGTTCGGGATTAAGTGAGCATACGGCAGCACTGGCAGATGAGTTCATCAGGATACCCATGAAGGGTCTTGTTGAATCCCTCAATGCGTCGGTGGCTGCGGCACTGTGTATGTTTAAGATCTGAACACAAAATCATTTATTTCATATACTATAGAAATTATTCAGAAAAGAGGATTACATGACATGAAGATAGGTTTCATAGGACTGGGAAATATGGGAAGCGCAATGATAGGCGGGATCATCAGAAATAAGGTGGTTGAGCCACGGGATATAATCGGAGCGGATTACAGTAAGGAGAGGACCGGGCAGATAGTATCCGAGCATCATATTACGGCAGCAGGCTCCAACAGTGAGGTGGCAGGGGCAGCCGATATACTGGTGACCTCAGTGAAGCCACAGGTATATGAAACCGTTATAAACGATATAAAGGACGATATAAAGGATTCAACCGTGATAGTGTCGATAGCACCGGGTAAGACCCTTGACTGGCTTAAGGATAAATACGGCAGGGATGTGAAGTTGGTCCGCTGCATGCCCAATACTCCCGCACTTGTTGGTGAGGGCTGTACGGGTGTATGCAGGAATGAATATGTGACCGATGATGAGTTCGGGAAAGTGCTGACTGTTCTTAACAGCTTCGGTAAGGCGTACGAGGTACTGGAGAGTCAGATGGATGCGGTAGTCGCAGTAAGCGGGAGTTCACCTGCGTATGTATTCATGCTGATCGAAGCGATGGCTGACGGAGCGGTTGCTGAGGGGCTTCCGAGGAAGACCGCATATGAAATGGCTGCTCAGGCAGTACTCGGGAGTGCGAAGATGGTACTGGATACGGGAAAGCATCCGGGAGAGCTTAAGGATATGGTATGTTCTCCTGCGGGAACTACCATAGATGCCGTGGCTGTACTTGAACAGGCAGGCTTCCGTTCGGCGGTTATAGATGCCGAACGTGCCTGTGCCGATAAGTCGAGAAGTATGTAATTATTCAGAACAGGTAATGTCATAAGGAATCCGTAGCCTTATGACATTTGTGATAAGGCTACGGATTCCTTATGACATTTGTGATAACGAATGCATACCGCAAGCGGGTCTACGCTTCGCTCCGTTCTGAATGATTTTACAGGTTATCCTTTATCTTTTGCATCATTTCTTCATACTCTGCATCAGTGAGGAACTTTTCCTGCGGGTTCATTGCAAAAACTCCGCCCCATTCATATCCGTCCTTATATTTGGGGACCATATGCATATGAAGATGGCAGAGGGTATCGCTGAACGCACCGTAATTGACTTTGTCGGGATTAAATGCCTTATGCATAGCCCTGGATACGCGTGCTACGTCCGCGATAAAAGCATTTCTCTCCTCGTCTGAGATATCAACTATCTCATTCACATGGTCCTTGTAAGCCACGATACATCTTCCGGGATGACTCTGCTCCTTGAACAGGACAAGCTGGCTTACATTAAGGTCACAGATCTTGATTCCGAATTTGGCAAGGGCGTCGCCGCCTGCGCAGTAAGGGCAATTGTTGTCTTTCATAGATACTTCCTTTCGTGATGTTTATGTTTTATACTACCTGTCCGATCACACATCCATTGCCATAACGCTTACATGTCATACGTAGGATGAGCGCTCTTTTCTTCTATAATATCCGTGTTCCCGGATAACGTCAAGAATGAAACAAATGTTACAAAAGTTTGACAAAATGCATTTTTCCTGTTATCATTATGGACGATGACCTTTAATTTTGTAATATATTTGTAACATTTGGAGTGGGCAGGGTTTATATCATAACAGGAGGTATCATGAAAAACAGAATGCATGCTTGTTTAGCCGTTCTGACCGCAATAGCAGTCATTGCCGGCATAACGCAGGGGGGTATGCAGAGTGTTTTGGCGGCAGGCAAGACCATTACCAAGTCTGAGCCGGTTGCATCGGCTAAGATAACCGTTAAGAATACCATAGCCGAGGATAATGGGTCAGTCAGTGACTCGTCGATAGATATCAAGGTAGGGTTGGGGTCCGATATTGATATTAAGGTTGACGAAACAGAAGATGAGAATGATGAAAATGTGGATCTGACCGGAGAAGTCGCGGGTATAAGCTACAGTAAGCTTGCAATGGCCAATGTTGATGAGGCAGTTAACATAAGGGAATCTTCTTCAGAGGATTCGAAGCTGGTCGGTAAGCTGTACAAGGAATGTGCAGGCGAAATACTTGCAAAGGAATCGGGATGGACCAAGATCCGTACAGGCAAGGTTACGGGATGGGTTAAGAATGATTTCCTTTTATTCGGAGCAGACGCCAGGAGGTTGGCAGATTCGGTAGTAGAGAAGGTTGCAACAAGCAAGACCTCCTGCTTAAGGGTAAGGAAGGAACCCAATGCGGATGCAGGCATTTACGACCTGCTTGCGGAAGGTGATACCATAGAGGTTGTAGAGGAGCTGGACGAATGGGTATCTGTTGAGTTCGCAGACGGTACCATCGGATATGTATCCAAGGAGTATGTGGATATATCGTATGATATCGGAAAAGGTGAAACGATAGAATCCATAAATGCCAAGGCTGAAGCCGAGAAGAAGGCTAAGGAGGCGGCTGCGAACGCATCAAAGCAAAAGAGCAGCGATTCTTCATCAAAGGCTGAGTCGAAAGACAGCAGCTCCAAGGAAGCTCAGACTGCATCGAGCAATGCGAGTGCAGCAGGATATGATGACGTAACCCTGCTTGCCGCACTTATACAGAGTGAGGCCGGCAATGAGTGTTATGAAGGGCAGGTTTCTGTAGGTTCGGTTGTTGTGAACAGGCTTCATACCGGTAAGTACGGCGGTTCTCTGTATTCGGTAATATATGCCAAAGGACAGTTTTCACCGGCGGGAAGCGGTCGCGTGGCTCAGATATGTGCCCAGGGTCCCAAGTCAAGCTGCATACAGGCAGCGCAGGCAGCACTCGGTGGTACATCATACATAGGCGGAGCTACCAGATTCAGGCCGGTAAGTTCAGGTCATGAAGGTGTTGTGATCGGAAACCATGTTTTCTGGTAGGAACATATGAAAAGATTACAGATGACGGTGCATGATGCACCGTCATTTTGCTTGTAAAATTGCCGGTTATATAGTACACTCTTATTTATCTTCTTAATTTGTAACTATTCAGAACAGCACATAAATTTTAAAATACAGGGCGTCAAGCTTGCTTGTAAGAACTGTATTTTATAAATTTATGTATTGGATGAATCCAAAACAGCGAAAAATACGAAGTATTTTGAGCCTGTTCTGAAT
>JAEEHY010000117.1 GCA_016281085.1 Lachnospiraceae bacterium | reverse complement strand
GTATCCGTTACTATCTGTGTATCCTTAAGCAGACCGGTTGCCACTACGAGATTCACACGTGTATCATCGACAATAAGTATACGCGCATCGGGCGCATGCAGTGTGATCTCACTGACCAGCTCCTCTTCCATGCTCTTTTTATACTTCTCGCGGAAATCACCTACAGGCTCCTTCGATACGATCTTCTGGGGGAGATGTATCGTGAATACAGACCCTTTCCCATAAGCGCTTGAAACACCGACGGTTCCGTTCATCATCTCTATCAGTCTGTGTGTTATTGCCAGTCCCAGTCCCGTACCCTCTATAGTGGAGTTATGTTTAAGGTCAATCCTTTCAAATTTTTCAAACAGATGGCTGACATCCTCTTCCCTGATACCGATACCGGTATCCGAAACCGTGATCTGAAGATCCATGTCCCGACCTATTTCCCGCTCCGATCCCGATCCGCCGTCTTTTATGGAAAGAGTGACACTGCCCTCATCTGTATATTTCACGGCATTGTTAAGGATATTGGTTATTATCTGCCTTATCCTGACCTCATCCCCGTACAGTCCGTTCGGAAGAGAGTCCTCAACTTCGACTGTAAATTCAAGACCCTTGGCTTTGGCCTTTAAGGCGATCATGTTGCTGACATCATTCAGTACGGAAGACAGCTCATAGCTGTCTTCGGTGATCACCATCTTCCCGGCTTCTATTTTGGAAAGATCCAGGATATCATTGATTATCGTCAGAAGGCTGTGCCCTGCACTGTCTATATTACCGGAGTAGCCTGATATGTCCTCGAAGACCTTCCGCGCCGAAACGGGATCTTGGGATAATGATTTTTGTGCCTGAATACTTTCGCGGAGCACTATCTCATTCATTCCGAGTATCGCATTTATTGGAGTCCTGATCTCGTGGCTCATATTTGCAAGGAAATCACTCTTGGCCGAATTGGACTGTTCAGCCACTCTTCTTTCCTCACGAAGCTTGTTGTTCTCGGCAACCTTCTGCTCAAAATATACAACGAAAATGATCGTAATGGCAAAGGCCGAGATTATCTCCGATATCAGAAACAGGATGACGGGGATAATATCATAGGCATTTGTTTCGGCAATTTCCGAAACACCCTGCGCAAGAACATCCCTGATCCAGTCGGCAAGCAGGATGCCTCCAAACGAGCATATTGCCACTATCACGACAAATGTGCTCTTTAATATGTTCTGTATTCTGTTATCTATAAGTACCCGGTCTTCCGTATTCTTTTCCAATGTCTGAGAGAGCGACCATACGAAGAACAGATAACCCACACTGCACAGAAATGAACAGGGATAATAAAGATAGTACACCCATCCTTCAAGGCTCGAAAATGTCCACATTCCGAACTCAAAGCAGGAAAAAAGGAAGGCGCAGAACATGAACCACGGATGAGACTTCCTGTTGATTCGTTTCCTGTAATACCACAGGATACCCTGAATGCTGAGACATGACACCACCGTAAAAACTGCTACCTGATATACGCTGTTGGCGATTCCGCCGAATTGAAGATAAAGAGACAGCTGCCATATGTTAAGCGGTATGGGGATAAGCATGAGAGGATGGAAATATCTGAGCTCCTCCTTACTCTTTATCCGAATGAGGAGTAGCATAAATACCATATATGAAGTATTCCATCCAAAATAGGCCAGTATACTGGACGCATTGGGATAATCTCCCATAACAATAAGATAAGCAGTCCAAAAGTAACTGCTTAAGAAACTGCCCAGAAAGAAAATGACCGAATAAAGCCAGCACAGCCTCTTGCTGCCAATATATCTGAACAGGGATATAAGCAGGGCTGTTATTATCATTATGAGCTGAACTGAGTTTTCAAGATAATCAAGAATCATTAAGGTTCTCTACCCTTCCACCGCTACGTATCTTCCCCGAAAGACTTACAATATAATATCTTAATAATTATAATACACTAAACTGCCGATTTAGTATATATTTTTATCTGCTTCTTTTCTGCTTATATCCCGCCTCCGACGTTAAAAAAGCAGAAACAATGCCGTCAGTACAACCGCCGCTCCTTCGCTTACAGTAACCAGATAGCCCGCCGTATCTCCCGTAACACCTCCGAACTGCCTGATGACCATATTTTTATATATAATAAAAGTGGCCGCAAATGAAATAACGATTGTTACTATAACTCCGAAACTCATATATCCTGTTATTCCGAAGCAGATCATTACAATTACAGATATCAATAACCAGACTGCCAGTGCCCATATTACCGAGCCATGCTTATTTCCCGCTTCCGCATAAAGCATACCGTCCTTCTTTGCTTTGGGCAAAAGCAAAGACGTCAGGCCGCTCAATGCCCTGCTCATCATAAGCATGGGAATGGCAAGAAGCATCATTCCCGGATTTCCTCTCTGAATAATGAAGGAAAGCGCAGAAAGTACCACAAGAAGATATACAGCCAGTCCTATAACCGCAAACGCTCCTATATGCGGATCCTTCAGTATCTCAAGCTTCTTCTCCCTCGCTGCATACGATCGCAGCGCATCCTCCGTATCCATAAAGCCGTCAAGATGAAAGCCTCCGGTTATCACTATCGGGATCAGCAGGGTTACAAATACTCTCGCTGTATCTGGAACGAAAAGCTTAAGAAGTAAAAGATTAAAAAGATATACCGCCATCCCGATAACTGCGCCCACAGCCGGAAAGAACATCAGACTGTGCGCCATATCATCCTCATCCATTTCAAACCTTGGCATCGGTATCCTCGAGTACAGCGCAAATGATACAGCCAACCAACGTATTGCTCTTTTTCCTATATCACCATGTTGCCGATCCTCGCTATCTTCTGTCTGCCGATCTTCGCTATTGCCATGCTGTCGATCTTCGCTATTGCCAAACTTCCGATCATCTCTATCTCCCGGCTGTCTGTTCACCCTATCTCCAAGCCGGCGGCTTACCTCATCAACCAGGCAGATATAATTAAGTGTTTCGATATCTTCAATATCTTTCGTATCATAATCTGTGCTGACAACAATCAATTCAGCAACACAGTCACTAAAATACCTGACCTCGTTCACTATATGATCGACAAATTCATCTGCAGCCATACATATATCGATATTGTCTGTATTATTTGCATAATTTGCAGTGGTACTATTTTCAGTATTGTCTGTATTGTTTGCATCATCCGCAGTGATACTATTTTCGGTATTGTCTGCATTTGCATGATCCGCTTTACCCGGTTCATCCGGTGCGGGGCATAGATTACAGATTTTTTTTGAACTGATAAGCTTTCTTAAATCTTCGAATTTCGGATTATCATGAAGTTCATTTCCGACAAGGTTGGATAAACATTCAAGCAATACCGTACTTTCTTTTGGAGCCTTGATCACGTCAAGTGCCTTAATAATATCATAGGGCTGCTCGATCGTCGCAAACCCCTTACCTTCCCTCTGAGCTCTGTGTTTCTTAACACGGTCGCTTCCTTCCTCATCCATGACCTTCATGGTAGCGAGGTAATATAGATTTTTCCTTCCACCCTGTACGGCAAGCTTTTCTGCCTTAAGTGATTTCCCGCTGTCAGGTGGGCCTGTGATCAATTTCAACATCTTTAAATCTCTCTACATACTATAACTGTTTCTTAAACGAACCACTACTCTTTACTATAAAAAGTGTCGCCAATATATACCCGATAATCGCCGGAATCGCAGCCTCGACACCAAAATTCCCACCTGTAAGGAACTTGCTCGAAGACTCAACAGGAATAATAATATAAGAGTCGTTTACCATCTATATACACCTCTATTCAGCATTTAGTGGATATTATACCGGTTTTCACATTTAGCAGACTGTATATCGCATCCATATCAAGGCTCGTCCTCAGTTCCTGTGCGAGCTTCATATACTGCTGCTCCTTATATTCGCTGCGGCTAAGGATTTCATCTATATTTAAGACATAATCACTTCCCGTAGCTTTACTTATTATGCTTATAAGTCCCGCGAGAAAATCTGCACTGTCGAATAACCCATGGACATAGGTTCCGTATACATTATCCCTGCAATATCCGGTCCCGCCTGAAGTGAATTCGCATAAATCCTCATCAGGCACGCGTTCGCCAGATGTAATTTCACACAAATTATCATTAGGAGAAAGCTTATCCGATGTAAACTCATGCAAATCGCTACAGGGAGATGTCCTTCCCATATGGATCTCGTAGCCCTCGACTGATGTACCAACCAACTCCTTCAGAATACCTGTTGCACCGGTTATTTCTCCTTTATACCTGATGGTGGTCTTTTCATCCTCCATGACGGTATCAACAGGAAGCAGACCAAGGCCGGTCACCACGTCCCTGCTATCTGCCCCGTCGCTGATACTTCTACCAAGCATCTGATAACCGCCGCATATTCCCATCACAACTGTCCCGTGCCCGGCAAGCTCTTTTACCTTGTCAAACAATCCTGTTTCCCTGAACCAGTCAAGATCCGATAATGTATTCTTTGTTCCCGGAAGTATCAATATGTCAGGTTTACATAACTCGTCCACTCTATCTACATACCTTACGGACCTGAGCGGCGGCTGTGAAAAGACATCGAAATCAGTATAATTCGATATATGCGGGAAGCGTATCACCGCTATATCCGGGGAATTTCCGGTTTTTCCTACTATATTCTCCGCATCTTTGTCTTCGGCAAGCCCTACTGTATTCTCTCCTGCTTGTTCTCCTTCGGGTTCTCCTGCATGCTCTCCGGTATCTTCTTTGGTATCTTCAGGCGCAAAATGCTTATTATTAAGCTTGTCGCTTAGCGAATCCTCATCATCTATGTTCAATTTCATGTAGGGAACCAGACCCAATACACGTGTTCCCGTTTTCTCTTCCAGTATATTTATTCCCTTTTCAAAAAGAGCGGGATCACCGCGGAACTTGTTGACGATCAGTCCCTTAACACGGTCTCTTTCCGAAGGCTCCAGCAGATCAAGAGTCCCCTGCAGCTGGGCGAACACTCCACCTCTGTCAATATCCCCGACAAGCAGGACGGAAGCATCAACCAGCCCGGCTACCCCCATGTTTACAATATCATTATCCTTAAGATTTAACTCAACAGGCGAGCCGGCACCTTCAATAACGATAATGTCATTTGCTTCTGCCAGCCTGTCATAGGCTTCTTTTATTACGGGCTTAAGCTCTTTTTTATACTCGAAATATTCGGCTGCCTTCATATTTCCGACAACCCTGCCCCTGACTATAACCTGCGAAGTCCGGTCATCATTGGGTTTTAAAAGGACCGGATTCATATCGACGTCCGGTTCTGTTCGCGCACATTCCGCCTGTACTACCTGGGCGCGCCCCATTTCGCCGCCATCCTTTGTTATGTACGAATTAAGCGCCATATTCTGGGATTTAAAAGGTGCAACCCTGTATCCGTCATCGGCAAAAATCCTGCACAGGCCTGCCGTGATCAGGCTTTTTCCAACCGAGGACATTGTACCCTGGATCATGATGGCCGCAGCCTTATGTCTATCCCGTATATCTTTATCGACAGCTTTCTCTTTGCATATATCATCGTTCATTTCATAATGAGCGTTCTTATATAATTCACGTTCTTTCTCCTCAATCCATGGTACACAACCGAGCAGATCAAGGCTTTCTCCCTCAATACCATACAGCCTGCGGATAAATCCTTCCTCGAACACTTCTCCTGGTGTTCCCTGCCTCAGTATCCGTCCTTCTCCCATCGCAACAACATAGTCTGATATCTTCATCGCTATATCCAGCTCGTGCAGTGACATAACGACCGCTATGCCTCTGTCTTCAACCAGCTTCTTTATCCGTGTAAGTATGTCAAGCTTATACTTAATATCAAGATAAGACGTAGGTTCATCAAGTATGAGTACATCAGGTTCCTGACATATAGCCCTTGCAAGCATCACCCG
>JAEEHY010000116.1 GCA_016281085.1 Lachnospiraceae bacterium | reverse complement strand
TATAACAAATACCTCGGGATTGGTAACGTCACCCAGAATGGCAAGTCCCTTTCCGAGATATTCGCCGAACTGCTCAGCAACCTCTACAGCGAGCTCATCACCTTCCTTAACGGCATCCCATACCACCTTGGCATCAAAGTCTCTGCCACGCAGTACACTGGCCTTATCATCTGCTTTGAGTCTTCTGTTTGCCAGCCTTACGACGCCTGTTGCGGATGTATACTGCTCAAGACAGCCTTTGTTACCGCAGCCGCACTTCTCGACTTCGTCATCATTCATATGGATATGGCCGATCTCTCCGCCGCCACCCATGCTTCCGGTAACAACCTTACCGTCTATGATAACTCCGCCGCCGACACCCGTTCCGAGTGTAATGACTATAACATCCTTGAAGCCTTCGCCGCCGCCCTTCCACATCTCTCCGAGGGCAGCTACATTGGCATCATTTCCTGCCCTTACCGGAAGACCGGTAAGATCATTTAATTCCTGGCGCAGGTTCAATACGCCCCATCCCAGGTTAACAGCCTTATAGATAACTCCGTCCCTGTCAACGGGACCCGGAGCTCCCACTCCTATACCTATTATATTATCCTTGGTAAGCTCCCTTTCATCCATCTCTTTTTTAATGGAGGCAGCTATATCCTCAAGTATATGCGCTCCGCTGTCTTCCTTTCTCGTAGGGATCTCCCATTTCTTTATTACCTCACCTCCGGGAGTAAACAGTCCAAGCTTAATGGTTGTACCGCCTATATCCGCTCCGAAACAATATCTGTCAACATTTCTCTCCATACCGGTCTCCTTTACACTATCCTGCTTCTTTTGTTTTATTCAACTGTTTCCTTTGTCATACGGGATGAATGGATAATCCGAACCGGATCATTCATCATTTGATTTCTTAAACTGATTCTGCAGCCTTGCATACAACTCCTGTGCCGCATTGTAGCCCATCTTCTTCTGCCTGTAATTAACCGCCGCGGATTCGCAGATAATAGCAAGATTACGTCCGGGACGTATGGGGATATTGTGGCATACCACCCTATTACCCAGATATTCTATGTAATTCTCCTCGAGTCCGATCCTGTCATAATCCTTGTCTTTGTCCCACTCCTCAAGCCTTATAACAAGATCTATCGACTGCGTATCCTTAACACAGGAAACACCAAAGAGCATCTTAACGTCCACGATGCCGATGCCTCGCAGCTCAATAAGATGCTTGGTTATATCAGGCGCCGAACCTATAAGAGTCTCCTCCGACACCTTTCTTATTTCAACAACGTCATCCGTAACAAGACGATGTCCTCTCTTTATAAGCTCCAGAGCAGCTTCTGATTTACCGATCCCGCTCTCACCCGTTATCAGTACACCTTCGCCATATACATCAACGAGAACTCCGTGTACCGAAATACACGGTGCCAGCTCAACGTTCAGCCATCTGATTATCTCCGCCATGAAATCCGATGTTGCTCTCTTGGTGACAAGAATGGGAACTCCTTTTTCCCTTGCAACATCAACAAATGTAGGATCCGGCTGTATCTCCCTGCAGAATACAAAGCACGGAGTGCTGTGAGAGAGCACATGCTCGTATCTCTCCTTTTTGTCCTCGGGATCCAGACCCTCCATATAGGTTGCCTCAACGAACCCGATAATCTGCACACGGGATGCTTCGTAATGCTGCAGATATCCCGCCAGCTGCAGAGCCGGTCTGTTGATATCCGGAATTGTGATCTTCCTGCTATTGACGTCTATATCCGGCGTCAGATTTTCAAGCTCCATCTTTTCAATAAGTCTGCTTACCGCTACCGTCGACATAAGTGGCCTGCCTTTCATTTATGATATTGGAGTACGCAGATAATTCACCCGCATACCAATTTACAGTATACCACATGTCTTTTAAGCAATCTATAGCAAACAAAAGAATTGAAGCCTTATTTACGCTCAGCAAAGAACCTGACAACACTCTCTGCAGAACGCCTGTCCATCGACGGAACCTGCATAATGGTATCCACGTCGGCTGTTTTGATCTCTTCTATTGAATCAAAATGCTTCATCAGGGCCCTTCGTCTCGTCGCACCTATCCCCTTTATATCATCAAGTACCGAATGAACCTGCCCCTTGCTGCGCAGCGACCTGTGGAATTCAATGGCGAAGCGGTGCGCCTCATCCTGGATCCTTGTTATAAGCCTGAAGGCTTCGGAATTTCTTGATATCGGTATCTCAACATTGTTAAAATACAGGCCTCTCGTCCTGTGGTTATCATCCTTTACCATACCGCACACGGGAATTGAGAGTCCAAGGCTGTCAAGTACTTCTTTTGCTATATTGACCTGCCCACGGCCGCCATCCATGAGAATAAGATCCGGAAATTTCGAGAATTTGCCGTAATCTGCTTTTTCCGCAACGTTTCCGTATTCCTTTATATCCGTTTCCTTCTCCTCAAGTCCGTGTCGGAACCGTCTCGTCAGCACTTCATTCATGCTGGCATAATCATTCGGTCCCTCAACACTCTTTATCCTGAACTTGCGGTAATCATTTTTCTTGGGACGTCCGTCCTCATACACAACCATCGAACCGACAGAATCATATCCGCTGATATTCGAAATGTCATAGGCCTCCATACGGCTTATACCCTCTATGTCGAGCAGCTCCATCAGCTCAGCCACCGCACCCTCCGTACGGGCCTTGTTTCTCTTTATCTTCTCGATATCCTGTCTTAAGACGATCTCAGCATTCTTCTCGGCAAGTTCGACAAGCTTCTCTTTCTTTCCTTTTACGGGCACTGTGAGTCTGACCCTGCTTCCTCTCTTTGCGCTCAGCCAGTCGGCACACAATTCCATATCTTCGGTTTCAACCGGTATTATAAGCTCCTTGGGAACATATGGCGTTCCGGCATAGAACTGCATGACGAAATTCCTTATTATCTCGGCGTCCTCCGTATCTTCGGTATGCTTCATATAGTAGTGCTCACGACCGATGATCTTGCCGTCACGGACAAAGAATACCTGTACAATGACGGATGCACCATCCCTCGCCATCGCGATTATATCTTTATCTTCTCCTCCCGTATCTGTGATCTTCTGCTTCTGGGCAACTGCCCTGACACTCTCTATAAGGTCTCTTGTCGACGCTGCTTCCTCGAATTCAAGAGCCTCTGCCTGCTCATTCATCCTCTCCGTCAGACGGCTTATAAGCGGCCTGTAATTCCCGTTAAGAAAGTCAAGAGCCCCGTTTATCGCTTCCCTGTACTCATCCTTACTCACGTTACCAAGACAAGGTGCCTTACACTGATGGATATGATAGTAAAGACACGCCCTGTCAAGATTATTCATAACACTATCGCTTCCGTCTTCACCCTCTCCTTCATATATATCCTTTTCCACGTATTTATTGGAGCAGGTCCTGACCTTGTACAGCTTGCACAGAAGCTCTATGGTGTCCTTTACCGAGCCGGCGGATGTGTAAGGTCCGTAGTATTTCGCATTGTCCTTCTTAACCTTTCTCGTCATGAATATACGCGGATAATCCTCACCGGTCGTAACCTTTATATAGGGATATGTCTTGTCATCCTTTAATAATGTGTTGTATTTGGGCTGATTTTCCTTGATAAGATTGTTCTCAAGAACCAGAGCCTCCAGCTCCGAATCGGTAACGACATACTCAAACCATGCGATCTTACTGACCATGGTCCGTATCTTAAGGGTTTTATTTGTACTCTCACGAAAATATGAACGGACACGATTTTTAAGGATGACAGCCTTACCCACATAGATAATATTGTCATCCTCATCATGCATTATATATACACCGGGCTTTCCCGGAAGCTTCTTCAGCTCCTCTTCAAAATCAAACCGGACCGTACTCATCACTCATCTTCTTCCAGAAATAGCCGAAAACACACAGGGCCAAAAGACCCAGTATATTGGAAACGACTACATTTACAAAGGAAACTGCCGTCATAACAAGACATCCTCCGGCCAGAAACAGCAGCAGCTTTCCTCCCTCAACCGAGTATTTCTCCTTATTGCGGTAGTTGGCCGTATCCTTAATTCCTCTTACTATTCCGGGCTTCTTGGTTGTTATCATATACAGACCGAAGGCAAGGCAGGCTATAAATGCAATAGTGCTTATCCATGTCAGATCCGACAATCCCATTATTTCCATAATATTCTCCTTGTTATATGATGTAACTTTTTGATAATGTAACTATACGTTTATTTTTCCCAAACGTCAAGGAACGGCTGCCGACCCCTAAGGATCGAACAGCCGTCCCCATATTGGCAAATCTAATACCCTCACTTAATACGGATATTGTAGATATCAATTTACCTTTATGCTTTTTTCTTGTCTCTGTTGTTGAATATTTCGAAGACAACAGCTGCCAGAAGAACAAGACCTTTAACAACCTTCTGCCAGTTTGAGTCAACGTTCATAAGACTCATGCCCAGGTTGATAACACCGATAAGAGTAGCACCGACTACCATACCGAAGATGGTACCGGATCCACCGTAAGCCGATACACCGCCGACGATACATGCCGAGATCGCATCAAGCTCGTAGTTAAGTCCTGCGTTGGGATTGGCTGCAGAAAGTCTTGCCATCGATATCCAACTCGTGATAACTGTAAGGAACTGCATGTTCAGGTATGCAAGGAAAAGTATCTTCTTTGTATCAATACCGGAAAGTCTTGTTGCCTCAACGTTACCGCCCATTGTGTAGAAGTATCTTCCTATTACAGTCTTGCTGGTGATAAAGTTGTAAATAAGAGCAATAACTGCAACCCACACAAGCGAGAACGGAATACCCTTATCCTGTCCAAGTTTAACTGTGAAGAATAAGATTACCAAACACAGTATTACACATCTTACCGTTATAGAGGTTACGCTTTCAGCTTCATAACCCTTCCTTAATTTCGTAGCCCTGTCCTTAAACTGTGTTACTACTATAATCACACATGCAGCTATACCGATAAGTACGCACATACCGTTTAATCCTGCTATGTTGAACAGTGCGGGTATGGAACCGTTAAACAGACGAAGATATGATTCACACTGACCTATACCGATCGTCTGTCCGTTAACAACAGCTGTACCCAGACCTCTGAATGACAGATAACCTGCCAGTGTAGCGATCCATGGGGGAATATTAAGGTAAGCTATTATATATCCCATGAGACAACCTATTGCAAGACCTATAATAAGCATTGCGAGCATTACTACCGGAACGGGAAGTCCCTTGTTAACCATAAGGATAGCGCCTATGGTATCAATAAAACATACCACCGAGCCGACCGAAAGGTCGATGTTACCCTTGATAAGCATACACATCAGCATACCTGTTGCAAGAACGTATACATAAGCATTCTGATTTATAAGTGCAGTTACATTTGCGGGCATCAGTATACTGCTGCCGCCCCTGGTCATTATCCAGAAGAAGATAACTACGAGGACCAGGACAATCTTCATTGTATGAGTTTTAATTATCTTTCCAACATTCTTCATAATGTCATCCTTCCTCCTTATTATTTCTTCTCATTCTTGGATACTACGTCAAAGATAACTGCGGCAAGAAGAACCAGACCTTTAACAACCTTCTGGTAGTTAGCCTCAATACCCATGATCGACATACCCTGATTGATAACACCGGTAAGAAGAGCACCGATTATAACTCCGGGAACAGTACCTATTCCACCGTAAGCAGAAGCTCCACCGATGAAGCAGGCTCCGATCGCATCCATCTCGTAACCTTCACCCATCTTAGGTGTGGTCTTTGTAAGTCTTGCTGCAACAAGAGCACCTGCAAGACCGGTAAGAAGACCCATGTTAATGTATGCGAAGAAGTAAACAAACTTGGTATTGATACCTGAAAGTCCTGCTGCCTTGGCATTACCGCCGACAGCATACAGGTGACGGCCTATCCTGGTACGTGTTGTTACATAACCATAGATAAGAACAACCAGTAATACCCAGATAAATGATGTAGGAATTCCTTTATAATTTGCAAGCTCAAATGTGATGAACATGATAGCTATGCTAATAAGAGAAGTCTTGATTATCTCCGATGAAAGAGGAGTTGTCTCGTATCCGCGCTTTGTAGCATTCATACGTCCTCTTGCAACTGAAATTATGAATACGATCACAACAATTATTCCCGCTACAAGACAGGTATAGTTGATATGACCCGCACGACCCTTGTCAAGTATCTCACCCGGAGCGGCACCACCCAGGAAATCCCTGATATAGCAGTCAGCGCCACCACCGAAAAGATTAATAAAGCCTGTATAATTCTTAAGGTTTATATCCTTACCTTCAAGGACAACGTTTGACAGTCCCCTGAAGGCATACATGCCCGAAAGTGTGGCCATGAAAGGCGGAACCTTGATATAAGCGATCCAAAAGCCCTGCCATATTCCGACCAGAAGTCCAAAGAGCAGCATTACGATCACCGATATAAAAGGACTTACACCCTTATTCATAAGAGTAGATCCTACAGCTGCCGCAAAACACAGAACAGAACCTACCGCAAGGTCGATATTACCACCTGTCAGGATACAGAGCAGCATACCAACACCAAGTACGAATACGTATGCATTCTGCGAAAGAAGGTTTGTTATATTCTGTGGGAACAGGATCTTGCCCCCGGTAGTACAAGCAAAGAATATCAGAACTACTACAAGGGCGATGACCATGGTATATTTCTTAAGAGTTCTCAATGCATTTGATTTATCCATAATTATTCACCCCTTCCTGATCTAAGAATACTGCTCATGATGATCTCCTGAGTAGCCTCCTCGCTGTTAAGCTCTCCTACGAGATGACTTGCGTTCATGATATAGATCCTGTCGCTCATTCCCAGAACCTCGGGAAGCTCTGATGAGATCATGATAACAGACTTACCTGCAGCTACAAGGTCGTTGATGATACAGTAAATCTCATACTTGGCACCTACGTCGATACCTCTTGTAGGTTCATCAAGTATCAGTATATCGGGATCTGCGAACATCCACTTTGCAAGCAGAACCTTCTGCTGGTTACCACCTGAAAGATTACCTACATTCTGCTCAACCGAAGGAGTCTTCGTCTTAAGCTTATCCTTGTATTCCACAGCAACCTGATATTCCTTATCCTTATCGATTATACCTCTGTTGCTGACAGCAGACAGATTAGCCAGTGTGGTATTGATCTTGATGGGGTTGGTAAGAACAAGTCCGTTACCCTTACGATCCTCGGTAACGTATGCAATCTTATGAGCAATCGCATCCTTAATGGTATCAATGTGAACCTGCTGTCCGTTGATGGTCATTGTTCCGCTTATATTGGTACCGTAGGATTTACCGAAAATACTCATGGCAAGCTCGGTACGTCCCGCACCCATAAGACCATATATACCAACAACCTCACCCTTACGTACATTGATCGAAACGTCGTCAACGACCTTTCTTTCCACGAACTGAGGATGATGTACCGTCCAGTTCTTAACCTCCAGTGAAATCTCACCGATCTTAACATTATTTCTTTTAGGGAAACGGTCTGTCAGCTCACGACCAACCATGCCCTTAATAATTCTATCCTCTGAAATCTCTTCAGCATGACAATCTATGGTTTCAATCGTAGAACCGTCACGGATGACCGTGATCTTATCGGATACGTATGCGACCTCATTCAGCTTATGAGATATGATGATCGAAGTCATACCCTGCTTCTTGAATTCAAGCAGCAGGTCAAGAAGTGCCTTGGAATCAGACTCATTCAGTGAAGATGTAGGCTCGTCAAGTATAAGCAGCTTCGCATGCTTAGCAAGCGCCTTGGCAATTTCAACCATCTGCTGCTTACCTGTACCGATATCCTTAACAAGCGTTCTTGAAGAATCTTCAAGTCCGACCATCTTAAGGTACTTATCGGCTTCACCATAGGTCTCGTTCCAGTCAATGGATGCGCTCTTTCCGCGTTCATTTCCAAGGTACATGTTCTCACCGATGGTCATGTACGGAATAAGTGCAAGTTCCTGATGGATAATAACGATTCCTCTTGACTCTGAATCCTTGATCTTGTTGAACTTACATACCTCTCCTTTGTAAACAATATCTCCTTCGTATGTTCCGTACGGATAGATACCCGAAAGAACATTCATCAGTGTGGATTTACCGGCACCGTTCTCACCTACGAGAGCGTGGATCTCGCCTTCCTCCACCTTGAGGTTGACATTGTCAAGAGCTTTTACGCCCGGAAAGGTTTTGGTAATGTTCTTCATTTCCAGTATTAAATTTGCCAAAGTCGTTCCCTCCCAATGCTTATTTTTTTACTTAAACACACAGGCGGGTAAAATGCCCGCCTGTATGGTTAAATCATAATTCTGTTACCTTACTGATTACTGAAGGTCAGCCTCTGTATAGTAACCAGAGTCAATAAGGAGTTCCTTGTAATTGTTGATGTCTGCAAATACGGGCTCGCAAAGGTATGAAGGTATAACGCCTGTACCATTGTCATAAGTCTCGGTATCATTAACATCTACAGTCTCACCCTTAAGGATCTGTCCAACCATCTTAACAACCTGAGATGCAAGTGTACGTGTATCCTTGAAGATTGACATTGACTGCTTGCCTGCGATCATGTTCTGTACAGAAACAACGTCACAGTCCTGACCTGTGATGATAGGCCACTCGCCATTGTAGTTTGCATCAAGAGCTGCAACAACACCCTGTGCTGTTGAGTCGTTTGAGCAAAGCCATGCATCGATGTTTGAGCCGTCTGAGTAATCTGATGATACAATGTTCTCAGCTCTGCTCTGTGCGTTCTCTGATGACCAAGATGCTGTAGCAACCTTATCGAAATCTAACTGGCCAGACTTAACAACGAGCTTACCCTCGTCGATGTAAGGCTGAAGAACATCGATAGCGCCCTGATAGAAGTATCTTGCGTTGTTGTCACCAGGATCACCTGTGGTAACCTCAAGATTGAAAGGACCTGCTTCAGAGTCAAGCTTAATCTGATCTTTGATGTACTCGCCCTGCTTTGTACCTACCATGTAGTTATCGAATGTAGCGTAGTATGAAACTGCATCCGTGTTCATGATAAGACGGTCATAAGCGATAACAGGAATGTTCTTTTCCTTTGCAGAAGCAAGAACTGTTCCGAGTGAGTCACCCTCGATTGCTGCGATAACCAGAACTCCACAACCATTGTTGATCATGTTCTCGATCTGAGAAACCTGAGTCTGAACATCGTTTGATGCATACTGAAGGTCAACTTCGTAACCAGCGTCCTTAAGTTCCTTCTCCATGTTGGAACCGTCCTGATTCCATCTCTGAAGATCCTTGGTAGGCATTGCAACGCCAACCTTCATTCCGCCTGCGGGTGCCTCTGCTGCAGGAGCTGCATCATCTGCCTTCTCCTCTGCAGGAGCAGCTTCCTCTGCGGGTGCCTCTGCTGCAGGAGCTGCAGGAGCTGCGGGTGCTGCAGGAGCTGCACCTGTGTCAGCGCTTCCGCCACAACCAGCAAGTAATGTAGCAACCATTGCTACGCTGAGAACTGCACCAAGTAATTTTTTCTTCATTTCTTGATTTCCTCCCTTTGAAATTGTCATACGAAACGCATTACGCGTGTCGCTACTTGTTACAGTTGAAAATATATCATGAATCAAATAGTACAAAATTGTTAACTGCTTTATTTTTTTGTTCACATTTCGTTCATTATTTTAACATTCTAGCATTTTTTTGTTCATATACTAGCACAAAACCAAATTTGTGCTACATCATCTTTACTTTGTGACGTTTATGTATATATCTTCCCTTAAATGGTAACCTCCACTGATAACAGTTTCCTCCATATTATCTTTCGTTACAGCCACCGGCTGCAGCTTTACAAACGGAACGTCATAGGTTCCGTCATTGAATCTGGTAGCGGTATTGATCTTCTCACCACCTGCTATACGTACCGCATATTCCGCTGCGGTTCTGGCGAAATTCTCAACCGGCTTGTAAACCGTCATCTCCTGAGTTCCCTCGACAACTCTCTGGCAGGCATCCAGATCGGCATCCTGCCCCACCACCAATACCTTCCCGGCCAGCCGCATCTCGGACAGAGCTCTTATAACAACTCCCGCAAGAGCATCATTTCCGCACATTATCCCGTCCGCCGTCTTTACCAGCTCTTCATTGGCATTTATATAATCATATGCTATTTCCGAGCGCCAGCCCTCACAATGACAGGTGCCTATTATACGTGCCGCATTTTTCCTCGACTGATATTCGAAGCCCTTTGCAACCTGTTCTACATTATTATCGGACTCCGGTCCGCATACTTCTATGATCCTCTTATTCTTGCCGAGCTTACCGTAAAGCGATCGTCCCATAAGATCACCGACCTTCTCGTTATCAAAGGATATGTACAGATCCGTATTGGCGTTCTTAACCAGCCTGTCATAGCATATGACCGGTATCCCGGCCTTCTTTGCCTTGAGTATCACATCGGTAAGCGCCTCAGCATCTATGGCAACTATCACTATGGCATCAACATCCTTCTTAATAAAATACTGGATCTGTGATATCTGCTCTTCGATCTCACCATTGGCTGACTGTACATTTACATCTGCCCCAAGATCACGTGCCGTGGCAACAAAAACATCCCTGTCCCTCTGCCATCTTTCTATAACAAAGGAATCGAAGCTCATACCTATCTGTAATCTCTTCTCATCCGTCTGTGACTCATTCTTCTGTTTGTCATCCGGCACCGTGCAGCCGGCCAATGATATCACTGACATGATCAAGGCAAGTATTATTCCCGACAGCCGTCTGCATCCTGATCTCTTCATATTATATAGGCCTTTCTTATAACGTTTTCATATGACTTACACCGCGATCGGTTACCTTTTAACAGTATCACGTGCTTTCCTTATATTCGGTAGGCGTCACTCCGACATTTTTCTTGAAGATCCTGGAAAAATAGTTGGGATCTGCATAACCCACCTCGGTGCATATTTCCTTCATGGACATATCCGATCCGGTTATAAGCTGTTTTGCCTTGTTTATCCGGATGGAAGTAAGATATTCGATAAAATTCTCGCCTGTTTCTTCCTTAAACAGCTTACTGAAATAATAAGGACTGATATCCACCTCTCTTGAAACCTCATCAAGCGAAATATCCTTATTGTATCTCTCGGCAATATATGCCTTGGCACGCTCAACACTCGATGAACTCTGATTCTCTTTTGAAGAAACAACATCCCTGCATGCCGCACTTATCTTGGATACGAACCACTGTTGTATCTCATCCAGTGTATTTAAGGAAAGGATGGAGGGAAGATAATCCTGTCTCGAAAGGAAATGATACTCCATCCCGCCTTCCCTTATCGCAAGATGTTCGGCCCAGAGTACGAATTCAAGCGCTTTAAGCTTAATATCCGTAATATGTTCACTGTAATTCTCCACCATCCATCCGAAGAAACGGTTGGCTGCTATAAGCGCTTCGTTCTCATTGCCCTTTTCCGTCATTTCAAACAGCCGTCTTTCCTGATCGATCGGATAGTTGGCCTCATAGCTTACCATGATAGGCAGGTCCTCAACATGTGCTACTGTACCGTCGCTCTTCCTTAATGCACGCTGTCCCTCCTCATATGAACGGGCACATTCCTCCAGCCTGACTATGGAACCTATCCCTGCCCTGAACCTTACATCTATATATTGTTTAAGCTTTCGGATCATGGTCCTTGTTTTTTCGATTATTTCTATTCTTTCAGAGTATTCAAGACTGTTTTTTTCGTAGGGAACATAAATGATCACCCTGTTAGCCATCATTGAACCTATAATACACTCAAAGAATCCCTTGATAACCTCCCTCATCTCCTTATAATAGGATTGCATCTTAATTCCCGTACCAACGGCGTTGGTCAGATGATTCTCGGTCTGGTTGTCTCCCCATTCAAGAACTATGACGAAGCCGTATTCCTTGTCGATGGACAGAAGACTCCTGAAATTATCGATCTCTTCATCGTAATCATCCTGGAACAGAGCCGTATAGATCATATTGTTTTCAATGATCGGAACCACGGTTTCAAGTTTCTCCTTTATGAGCAGATCCTGACTCCTTCTCTCCTTTTCTTCATCTATCTGCTTCATGGCACGTTTGAGCACCTCAACGATCTTGGCCTGATCTACCGGCTTGTTAAGATATTCCAGAACGCCAAGGTTGATCGCCTCTCTTGCATAATCAAACTTATCATAGGCAGACATAACGATAAATACGGTTGATTTATTCATCTGCCTGATCTCTCTCATGGCTTCGATCCCGTTGATACCGGGCATCTGGATATCCATAACCGCAATATCCGGGCGGAAGCTCTCAGCCAGCTCAATAACCTTTCTCCCGGTCTTGGCTGATTCCACCTGACATAAGCCTTCAAAGTTCTTTTCGATGATAAATTTAAGGGAATCGATCACTATTCCCTCATCATCCGCAAGCATGATTTTGTACATTTATTTGCCTTTCCGGACATTTCAATGTCCCTCAACGGGTATCCTGATAATAACTTCCGTACCCATGTTCTCACCTTCTGAATATATACTGAATATATTATCCGCGTTAAAATGCAGATCAAGCCTTGAGATCACATTGGTAAGACCTATACCGTTGGAATCATCCGACAGAGCCGATGCTTCAAGTTCATCCTTCAGTACCCTCTCTATCTTATCCTCAGACATGCCGATGCCGTTGTCCTTAACCGATATACATGCCCTGTCATCCTCCCTGTAAAGCGACAGAGTGATCAGTCCGTCCCAGTCTATATTTCTTATCCCGTAATTTACCGCATTTTCAACGATCGGCTGCAGAGTCATACTCGGTATCTCTATATAGGTAAGCTCTTCATCAATATACTTCTCAAAATGTATATCTCCCGAAAAGCGAACATTCAATATATATATATAATTGTCAATAAGCTCTATCTCATCGGCGATCGTTGTCAGTTCATGGTCTTTCTTGATATTGTACCTGAAAAAATCAGCCATCTTCTGTATATAATTATTGGTTCGGTCAGCCCCTTCAAGCATTGCAAGCTGGGCTCCGGCATTAAGGGTATTAAAAAGGAAATGAGGATTTATCTGTGCCTGAAGGTATTTAAGCTGGGCATCCTTAAGCGCTGCATTCATCCTGAGCTCCTTCTCCTTCATGGCATTTTCCTTAAGGACATTGTCCCTAACCTTCTCTATATAATCCCTCAGGCTTATCAGCATCTTGTTAAATGCACCTGTTACGACACCTATTTCATCCGTGGATTCCACAGTCAGAAGCTCACCGTCAAGCTGTCCGTCCGATACCTCGTTGGCACGCTTCACCAGTGAAACCAGCGGCGCTGTGATCGACTGTGTTGCCAGCATGATAAGCAGGACATTACATATAGCCGCCAGCACAAGGATCGTAAGACAGAACACCTCCGAATACTTCAGCGAATTGATCAGGTTCTCGTAATTGCCCGAGCTTTCCTTGAACTGCTCATTGTTAAGACTGTAAATATAGTTGTTCAGATAGTCATATATCCTGCTGCACTCCGCATATGTGCTTACATATTTGGAAACATTACGTCCTCTCTTGGCGTTGACGGCCTCATCGGCCTTTTCAAGATAAGTATATGAAAGATCGACTATGGACTTCTTCATAAACAAAAGCTCACTGCTTGTCGAGCTGATCCTGAGTTCACCGAGAACCTCCGTATATTCCTGCGCGTACCTGTAGTAATCCTCCAAAGATTCCGAACTTTTCGTCTTAAGATAATCCGTCATACCGTCCTGAACCTCTGACAGCTTGTCCGACAGCTCGTTAAGACTTACATTGCTTGAATACAGTGCCTCGATCCTTCCTATTATGTGGTTCATGTTTACGTAAACATATACGTTGACAATGAAAATAAGAGCGGTAGTCAGAAGAAATATGAGGATAAGCCTTGTCTGAATGGGAAGATTGGCGAAATAACGTCTATTGTTCATAGTACGCCTCACTTTCCATGCCTGCCACATTGTCCCTGTCTATTATCTTATAATCCACACCGTAATAATCACTGACACGCTTGAATTCAATGTATTCGTCAAGTGCATCCACGCAGTCCTTGCCGAGCTGATTCATATCCACGGTGATCGTCGCATATATTATTTCTTTTTTTACCGCATTAACCGTCGATTCGGAATCGTCATACCCGAGGATTATTGACTCTCCCACCTTATTCATCTCAACGATCGTCTGATATACGATGACCGTATTCGTTTCACTTAAGCATACGATTATATCGGGAAGTGCGGTTGAATATAACAGTCCCCTTATCGATTCCTCCGTTGTAAACTCACCGCTGTTATCGATCATGGCCGTGTTTATGCTTATTTCGGGACATGTCTCGGGTTTCCTGGCTATAGCCTCCTTAATTGCCGTAACGGTGACATTCTGCGATGTATCCTGGATATTGTCATCTGTCAGAATAAGAACCGATACCGGACTGTCGTCTTCTGCTGTCCTTTCCGATAAATTGTCTGTGACAGCTTTGATGATAAGCCTTCCGTATTCATTCCCCAGATTGTAATAGCTGACACCGACAAAGCTGCGTCTTGCGCTTGTAGGCGCATCGGTCCTCACCGTAACAACCGGTATCCCCGCTGCTATTGCCCTGTTTATCTGAACTACCGAATCAACGGTTTCATCAGCTTCATAAATAATGCCGTCAACCTTTGAATCGATGGCCATCTCCATAAGCTGCTCCTTTGTGTATTCAACCGGCAGGTTGTCACCTGTCTTATCGACATACACATTGTTCAGTTCACCTTCCTTTTTCATGCTGTTATATGCAGCATTCCAATAGGATTCGCTCCTGTCGTTCGTGACAAGGGCATAATACCTGTCATACTTCTTTCCTTCACCGGTTATCTGATCGATATTACCCATGACATTAACACGGAAATAGACCATCGTTCCAACAGTGACAATACCGGAAATACTCACCATGACTATCAGAAGTATGGTTGTGACAGACAGGCTGCTTTTTTTCTTTCCGTTCTCCTTTACAGCCTCTGTTCTGGTACTGTTGTTCTTTTCAATATTCGTTTCATTACTTTTTATATCTGTATCGTCCGATCTCACTTTATATTTCTTTCGCCGTAACTGTTCACTTTACCATCCTGTGCCATAAAAAAGACCCTGAATTCCTTCAAGGTCTAATTATATCAAATATTCATTTCTTCTTAAAGTGCCTGTTAAACAATCGGTTTTTCAGAAGCTTCCTTCTTAATCTTCCGGACTTCGGAAGCCTCCTGCCAAGGAACAGATGCCTAAGCTCCGCCTTATTTCTGAGCTCATTGTACTCAGAGCTTACATCCCTTATCTTTGAATTGGCTGTTCCGTCTGCTGTGTTTACTGCGTACAGACCCTGGGGCGACAGTTCAAGAGATACCGATTTATCCGCATAACGGCCTGCCTTATCACCCTGAGTTACCGATCTGCCCACCGGTCCTTTGGATATATCCTCCTTATCGTCGTCTTCCTCCGCATCCTCATCCGTTATACCTTTAAAACGGTTGAATATCTTCATGAACTCCTTGCCTGTAATACTCTCCTTTTCAAGCAGGAAGGAAGCAAGCTCATCCATCAGCTCACGATGCTCTATGAGCATCTGCTTAGCCTTCTCATAGGATAATGCGATTATCCTCATTACCTCTTTATCAACATCGGCGGCCGTAAGATCCGAACACTCAAGGACCTTTCCTCCGTTTAAGTACCTGTCCTGTACGGATTCAAGCTGAATGAGCCCGAACTTGTCGGACATACCGTACTGAGTGACCATATTTCTTGCTATACCGGTCGCCTGTTCAATATCATTGGCAGCACCGGTAGTTATCGAATCAAATACTATTTCCTCTGCCGCACGTC
>JAEEHY010000115.1 GCA_016281085.1 Lachnospiraceae bacterium | reverse complement strand
TTTTTCTCGCCGACACAGCAGTTACCGTCAGCTGCCGCAGTTCCGCGAAGGACTATTGTATGCTCTCCCGCAGACAGCTGTACCTTTGCCTCACCGTTCTCTATTTCATCCACGGTAAAATCAGTACCGTATACAAGGACCTCTTTATCCGTATATACCTGTGCTTCAGACTGCCTGCCGTTGCTGTTATCAAACAGCTTCGCAAGATCCACGCCCTCACCGCTCCACTCAAGAACAGGAAGGTTGACTTTTACACCGCTCATCTGAACCAGTGAAGGGTCGTTTCCGTCTATTACATTTACGGATATGCTTCTTTCCATTACTCCCGCATAATTACTTCCGGCATGTGCGGATACCACTATCGAATAGCTCTCATCTTCAGACAGCGCCGGAAGGGAAGGGTCTACCTCATTTCCGTCTGCAACATCTCCTTTATAATATGTAAGGTCGTAATCAACGCCCTTTTCCAGCTGTTTTCCGTCGTACACGATCACCGGAGATATCCCGGAAAGCGCAGTTCCCGCTACAACAGTTGTCCTGCCTTCCGATAAGACGGCTGCCTTATTAATGTCCACCGGAGCGATCGTAAACCTGAATTCGGCACTGCCTTTGTAATTTCCCCTGCCCTTTACGATAATATACGGTCCATCAGTCAAAGAACAGTCGCCGACCTCAACATTATTCCTGTATTTTATGGTGTAATCCCTGTTCTCCGTCAGTCTTTCGAGACCGTAGTATATCCTTATATCATTGTTGAAAGTCACCTTCGAACCGGTATATTCATACACGAGCTTCGTTTCCGAACCCGCCTTATATATCTCGTCATCATTTCCAAGCAGATACCATGTTGCCTCAGGTACATCCGACACTGCACCAAAATATTTTTTTATTTCGTCATTCGCTTCACCCCAGCCCTGCGCCACCTTGTATCTGTATTCCGAAACCGGACTGTTGGTATATCCCGTCCTTACGGCAATGGCCTTAAGCACGGTACTTTCTTCTATTATTATGGTATCTTCATAGCGTTTGGTGCTTCCCGAAGGCTGTCCCTTTGCATTTACTGAAGGAACAGTTCCGTCAAGGGTGTAATATATCGATGCACCGGCGGTCTCACTTACAAGAAGTATCCTGGTTCCGGGATCCACACTTCCGGATGCCACATTTGATACCGGCTGTTTTGCGGTAAGCGCTTCAACGGTTACCGAAACCTTGGCCATATGGTCTCCGTCCTCTGTGATCCCGGTTACGGTTGTCCGGCCGACTGATACAGCCTTAATCCTTCCCGTGCTGTCAACAGTTGCTATATTTTCATTACCGCTCACATAATCAACCTTTTTATTGTCCGCATTTGCCGGAACAACCTCCCATCCGGGATCGATAACATCATCAGGCTTTAATGTTACGGCAGACTTTGAGACCTTAAGCTCCGATACCTTTACAGGTGCTTTAACCGTGATCCTGCATGATGCGGTAAGACCGCCATCCGTTGTTTTCGCCGTTATAACGGCTTCGCCTGCGGCTATTGCTGTTATCTTGCCGTTCCCGTCCACTGATGCCACACCCGGATTTGAGCTGCCAAACTTAAATGATGTATCATCGGCATCCTGCGGAGTAACCGTTGCCGTTATTGAAACACTGTCGCCGACCATAAGTACTGCCTCTTCCTTACTTACGGTTATTCCTGTGACTCTTATCGGCACACGTATCACAGGCATCGTAAGCTGCTGCGAATACCTTATGTAATTACCGTTCTCAACATCATAATACAGCGTATTTCCTTCTATCTTCGCGCCACATATATGCCCGTTTGTGTTGGCGGAATTGTACGTTGAATATATCTTTCCGTCCTGTCCGATAACAAGTATCCTCTTTGCCAGGGTCAGAACGATAAAATCACCGTATTCCGACAGACCGACCGCATAAGAGTAAACCTGTGAATCATAGTCTCCTATCTTTGCCGAGCTTCCTGTCTTAAAATCATATTTATACAGATGAATATAATTATTGTACTGGTCGTACTGTATATAAACACCGCTGTTTCCGTACATCGGTACCTTCGTACGCATTCCCACAAAGGGAAGGTTTTCAAATCTTCTGTCCGTATTCTTTTTACCGAGAACTGTCTGTCCGTAACAGTCAGTCCAGTCGGAACTGTAGTGGCTGTCCGCACTGTGCATTTTGGCTTCACTCTGCAGGAAATAATTGTATCTGCACATATATTCATAGGTCTTGACAGGATCGTCCCAGGTTACATCCAGATAGTAATCCTTCCCGTCAAGCGTCACCAGATTCCACGCATGATTAAGATCGTTACTGATTATGATGCTGCAGTTAAACCTGCTGTTTATCCTGTTAAGAAGATATTCGCACGCAAGAGCATAACCCTGGCATACACAGTCCCCTTCCACCAGAGCCTGATACATATTGTGTTTAGTCAGAGTCATGTCATAATTAATATGAAGTATCAGGTAATCATGAACGTATATTACCTTCTGCAGATCTGTCCACGAAGGATCAACACCCGCAAGTATCCTGTCAACCTGTTCATTCAGCCTGTCGAAATGCGCTCTCGTATACCCGGAGTTTACAGTTAATTCCCCATTTAAAACTGTATTGTCCCTGCCTGAATAGTTGTAGCTTATCCTGCCGTCAAGGAAAAAGAATTCCGGATGAGAATTGATCATTGCCGCAAGGAAATCCCCCATTTCACTTTTAGGAACCCCGTATCCGGAAATATTAAACTTAACACTGCTTTCACCATTCCATGCATTGGCAGCACTCACAACCGCATTCATTGCATCTTTGTAACGGTAGCCGGCTCCGAAGGCATAATTGTCACCTTCAGCACGAAGCTTCGACTCATCATCCGTGCCGCTCCCCGGGAAATTACCCTCCTGGATAAGCTCATCGGAAATATCCAGTTCAACCCGTACCTCATCCGATTCATCAGCGGCACCCGGATCTGTCTGTTCCTCCTGCACGACAAGCCTGCCCTCTTCCTCTGTTCCGGTATCTTTCCTGTTCAATGCATCCGTCAGGTCATCATCTTCCTTATCATTTGTGTCCGACGCATCTGTTGTGTCTGCTGTATCTGTCGTTTTTGTTATATCTGTTTCATCCGCATCAGCTGCATCCGGCTCCACATCGGATATTTCACCGATCCCGGTTTCGGACACACCAAAATCTTCTGTTATCTCATTTTCCGGTAACAGAAGTATATCATCACCATATACATTAACCGCACCAAACGGCAGCGAGCCTATGACCATTGCTGCCGTAAGCACAAATCCGATAATCCTTTTCTTCACTGTGCACACCCCCGGTAATTCGCAGTCACTTTTACCCCCGAACGTGATGCTCCAACTTTATTCTACTTCCTTTTATGATTTTTATCAACAGTTTCAGATAAAAAAATAAGCCGGATCACCAAGTAATCCGGCTTCTATCTGATGTATACCCCTATACACCTTTCGTTGTACTGGAAACCACGCGGTTCTCGAGTTCATTCTCAAACCTTATGGTCTTTATGGGATGGAGAATACTGACATCATCCATTCCGTTTATATCGACATCTCCGGTAATCCCCATCACCATCAGCGATGCAATACGCTTTTTATGAGATCCGAACCAGGCCATATATCCAACGACCAGCGTGATCAGCAGGCAGCATACAACCACCGGAACGACCATTCCTCTGTAATCCGTGTTTCCGGCACTCAAAGGGATCTTCTCATCCTCTATCTTCACACTGAGGCTGTAATCATCAACCATATCCTGGTCAGCTGCTTCGTTATTCGATGCAAGAAGTCTGTAGCCATCGAAAGGATCCGAAACACCGTCTGCCGATATCCTCATCGGTATCAGGCATACCAACACGATAAGTGCAGCAACGGCTGCCAGCATAACGTACATTCCCGTATTTCTTATTTCAAGTCTTCCGTTCTCCATATTTTCCTTGCCTTTCCCCTCAGGCCCCTTATCCTGCTACCTAATGCTTTTGGATTTACTCTTAAATCCGTTACATAAAAAAAGACTTATCAAAGATTTAAAATGGTTCAGTTTTTTTATATCTTTTTATTTTATTTTGCTGTATCATATAAATGTAGAAGTAACCATTCAGAACAAAGGAGCATCCAAATATGCAGATTGACAGATATCGCAATTTCAAGACATTTAAGCTAATACAGCTGATCCTTCTTATCTTATTCGGAATTATGTTCTTTTGCTATCTCAATTTCGATCCGCTGCTGAAGAACAATATATATACAAACAGGAATCTGCTCACCATCTGCGTATTTCTGTGGGCTTTCATGATTTATTCGGCCGTTTGTCTTATCGCTGATTATTCACAGCTTCAAAAAGAGATAACCGAAGCTCATAAGCTCAACCGGACAGCATACATTGATTCTCTTACCGGCCTTCCAAACCGCAACGGCTGTGATGTCGTTATAGGTAAATATATTTCAAGAAAAGATGTTTCTTCATTCGGCTGCGCTCTCATTGAGCTTCCGAAGATCGATGAGATCAATGTTGCACACGGCAGGATTTTCGGAGATAAATATATTAATGATTTTGCATCACTTCTCTATCCGATAGGTCACAAATACGGTTTTGTGGGTCGTAACAGCGGAAATGAATTCCTTCTTATTGTAGAAGACTGTCCTGCCGAAAAAATGCAGCAGTTCGTCTCAGAAATAACAGCAGCCATTGACAATTACAATAAAAACGGCAAAGATCCCTCAATGGAAATAGAACTTAATTATATCCTGAACGAACAGGAGGATCTTAAGAACTTCCTGTCTATCATCTCAACCCTGTATAACCGTGAAAGGCACAGATAGGCATGGCCGACTTCAATCACGCCTATATAGGCAACCTGGTCATCAGGGCGCAGTCCGGGAGCTCAGAAGCCTTTGCCGAGTTATATGCCACGACATATAATCATGTTTACAACTACTCAAGGCACTATCTTCGGGATGCGTATCTTGCGCAGGATGCTGTACAGGAAACCTATATTTCGGCACTTAAAAATATCAATAATATAAAAGATCCTTCTCTGTTTGTCGCATGGCTTAATCAGATCTGTTTCCATGTGTGCTATGACATGACACGCAAGATCAAGCCGGATTCAATGAGTTCCGAGCTGCTCGATCTTGTGCTGGATGAAAAGCCCGAACACAATCCGGATGAACACTACGAAGACAAAGAAGAGATAGAAGCTGTCCGGGAAGCCGTAGCTTCCCTCCCTTTCCTCGAGCAACAGGTGATCGTAATGCGATTTTACAATGAAATGAAGCTCGAAGATATAGCCGCAGCACTTTTGTGCTCGCGCAGTTCCGTCAAACGATACATAAACAGCGGAAAAAAAGCTTTGGAAAAAGCACTCAGGAAAGGAGGCGACGGCAGATGATCTTTAGCAGAAAGAAATACAGTATGTCAAAGCAGGAAGCGAATAACATGCTTAACAATGTCCTCGCCGCCTGCAATATAGATTCCGAAAACATTAACTTTGATCTGCTCATACTCAAAAGCATAGCTCAGACAACCCTCATAGATACATGCAAATGGATTGCCATCGGCTTTCTGTTCCTGATACTTATCTCGCCGGTTGTACTGATAAACAATGATATAAAGATTGAATCGCGCGGCATTGCATACGAACGCATTATCATCCGTAACCATCAGCTATACAGTGACCACTTCGTACTCGAGCTTGCAGGTGACGATATTTCATATGATGAGATATACGCAAGGAACGCCGGAGGAGATGTCATCTTCCCCACAAGCATAGACGAAACATCGGGCCGTGTTGAATTCCCTTACAGCAGTGAGGCGCTTACGATCTTCATTCCCGATATCCACGGGCATACCTTAAATGCCTCTTTATCCGCATATGATCCGGAAAAAAAACGGAATGATCAGCATGACAAAGAGGAAGACACAAAAAGCGATGAAGGCATTACGGATGAATAACTTATATTCATAACAGGCAGGTTGTAAAATGAGCTCATGTGATATGACAAGCCGGATACAACTTAATATTCTGATCCCGTTGTTCATTTCTTTTACAGCCATATCCCTTCTTTTATCGGGCTGTGGAAAGAAAGTCAGTCCTGCCGAGCGCGAAACCGAAGTGCGATATACAGAACAGGCCGACTATGTATGGTCCAATAACTGGGATATATGTCTGCCCGAACTTGACGAAGCGGCAGCAAAAGGGAATGAATACGTGGAGATAGACAGTTCTCATTCAAAGGACGGATATTTCTATATCAGATACAACGGCGACGTTGACAAGATAAAGCTTCAGCTTTTTTCCGATACAAGCATTACTTATACCTACGACATCAATCCCGGTGAATTTACGGTCATTCCCCTGTCTTTGGGAAGCGGCACCTACTCAATAACCGTATATGAAAACATGAAGGACAATGAATATGCCATGGTATATGCAGAGGATATGGATGTAACACTTGATGATGAGCAGGGACCTTTCCTGTATCCCAATCAGCGTGTGAACTTTAACGCCGAATCCGATACCACCGCACTTGCAAAAGAGCTTACAAATGAATCCACTACCGAGCTTGATGCCGTTGCAAAAGTATATGATTATATGATAAAGAACATTACCTATGATTATTACAAGGCTGAAAACGTACAGGCAGGTTAT
>JAEEHY010000114.1 GCA_016281085.1 Lachnospiraceae bacterium | reverse complement strand
TGGATCATGTGGGACGAGATATATGAAATACTCAGACTGTCTTATATATAAATATAGCAGAATCACATAAAGTATGATATATTAAATCTACTGTGCAATAATGAGATTCTGTAAGATCCGTGATGGATTAAAACAAGATCCGGCACGGATTTTTTGATGTGAAAACGGAAGAGGAACATAAGATGGATGAAGCTAAAACTATAATAAGGCTTAATAACGTAGGTAAGTCATATGACGGGAAAACCAATGTAATTGAGGATCTTAGCCTTGATATCAATGAAGGTGAGTTCGTCACTCTGCTTGGACCTTCGGGATGTGGCAAGACTACAATACTCAGGATGATAGGAGGCTTTGACAAGCCTACGGCGGGTGAGATACTGCTTGATGACAGTGATATTTCCATGCTCGCACCCAATGAGAGGCCGGTAAATACCGTGTTTCAGAAGTATGCTCTGTTTCCGCATCTTAATGTGTATGACAATATAGCATTCGGGCTGAAGCTTAAACAGCTTCCGAAGGAGGAGATAGATAAGAAGGTTTCGGGCGTGCTCGAGCTGGTTGATCTTGAGGGCTTTGAAAAGAGGAGCATTACAACTCTGTCCGGAGGGCAGCAGCAGCGTATAGCGATAGCACGGGCTGTTGTAAACGAACCGAGGGTGTTGCTTCTTGATGAGTCTCTGAGTGCGCTTGATTACAAGATGCGCAAGGAGATGCAGCTGGAGCTTAAGAACATGCACAAGCGTCTTGGCATTACCTTCATTTTTGTTACACATGATCAGGAAGAAGCTCTTACGATGTCAGACAAGATAGTTGTTCTCGCCGACGGCAAGGTACAACAGGTGGGAACACCCGAGGAGATATATAATGAGCCGGCTAATGTTTTTGTGGCTGATTTTATCGGTGAGAGTAACATATTTAACGGTGTTATGACAGGGAAGATGAAGGCATCCTTTGCAGGTGCTCAGTTTGAGTGCGTGGATGATTACGAAACCGGTAAGAAGATCGAGGCTGTGATAAGGCCTGAGGATGTGTCTGTTGTCAAGCCGGGTGAGGGGCAGCTCACAGGAGAGGTGACAAGCGCTGATTTCAAGGGAACTTTCTATATAACCTTTGTTCAGTGCGGACAGTATGAGATGGAGGTGCACTGTCTTTCGCATTACAAACCCGGAACCACCGTGGGGCTTCATGTGCTTCCGGACGATATACATATCATTCCTTACGATATGACCATAAACAATTACGAAGGCGTCATTGACGGCTTCTCAGACGGAAGAGGATTGTATCTTGTGTTCAGGGATTTTGCATTTTTTGTTGATGCTCATAAGCTCTATCCGGATTCCAGAGTATCAAAGGGCAGACTGATTGATGAAAGCGGGGTAGCAATTGATTATCAGGGGAAGAAGGTTGTCGCTTTCTTCCAGCCTGAGGATGCCGAAATGTCCGATGATGACAAAGCCGGTGATGTTGTCGGTAAGATAGTGTCGTTTTATTATATCGGTGACCATTACAGTTACACGATAAGGACGGACAGTGAGATTGATTATGTGGTTGATGATGAGGATCTGTGGAATCAGGGTGATAAGGTCAGTGTTCTTATCCCTAAACAGAAAATGAAGTTCAGGATCAAGGAGGAAGAGGAAGCGTGAAAAGATCATGGTTTGACAGGAAACAGCTGGCGGTTCCCTACTTAATATATCTGATCCTTTTTGTTGTTATGCCTCTTCTGGTGGTGCTGTATTATGGTTTTACCGATGATGAGGGTAATATTTCTTTCAGGAATTTTGTGTCTTTTTTTACAAACGGCAGGACAATGGGTACGCTTGTGTATTCGCTGGTGATCGCAGTATTTGTAACTGTTATCTGCCTGATACTTGCATATCCCGTGGCCTATATTCTTGCCAAAGGCCAGTATGCCCGCAGGCATTCGTTTCTGATGGTATTTGTCCTTCCGATGTGGATAAACTTTACGCTCAGGATCACGGCACTTAAGGAAATACTCACACTGATCGAGGGTAATCTGGCTTATTATCCTTTTGCGAATACGGTCATATGTATGGTGTATGATTTCCTGCCTTTTATGATAATGCCGCTGTTTAATGCACTTACCAAGCTGGATAAATCCATGATCGAGGCCGGACATGACCTTGGGGCAACTTTTCCCCAGGTACTTCTTAAGATAGTGCTTCCGTTGTCGATCCCGGGAATTGTGAGTGGTATAACCATGGTATTTCTGCCTGCGATGACCAATTACGTTGTTCTCGATATGGTCTACAACAGCACATATATAATGGGCAGTCTGATAGGAAGTTATTTTAATACCTATGATTGGAACAACGGGTCCATAATATCTGCTATTCTGCTGATGTTCATCGGTCTGTTCACGATAATCACAGATAAGATAATGACAAAGGAGGAAGCATGACTATGAGAAAATACGGACAGCATATCATAATATGGCTGGTGCTTGCCTTCCTCTATATGCCGATACTGATACTGACATTCTACAGTTTTACCGAATCCACAATGATAGGTGCTGTAAGGGGTTTCTCTGTACAGAATTATATAACTCTGTTTACCGAGCCGGAACTTCTTGAGATGATGTTCGGAACGGTGTCACTGGCTGTTGTGGTGGCGTGTATTTCGGTTTTACTCGGCACGATAGGAGCCATAGGTTCGTTCTACAGCAGAAAGGGATTTCGCGCGACCATTGAGGTGTTCAATCAGATTCCCGTGGTCAATGCTGATGTAGTGACGGGTTTTTCCATCTGTATCTTTATGATCGTGCTCCTGCATATGGATAAGGATACATATATACCGCTGGTAGTAGCTCAGACAGCGCTTTGTACTCCGTTTGTTTATCTGTCGGTAATGCCCAGGCTTAAGATGATGGACAATTCACTGTATGAGGCAGCACTGGATCTGGGATGCGATCCCGCCCTTGCATTAAGAAAGGTCGTGCTTCCCCAGATACGCCCCGGAATAGTGTCGGGCTTCCTGACCGCGATAACTCTTTCGCTTGACGATTATTTCATAGCAACATATACCAAACCGGCCACTTTCGATACTATCAGCACGTATGTGGTAAATGCAACACGAGGAGCGCATACCTCGATCAAGACAGCCTTGTGGGCATTGTCTGCTGTTATGTTTGTTATAGTTGTCGGTGTCGTAACGGTATCGAATCTGAGGGCACCCGGCGAAGAGGATGGAGGTAATGAGGTATGAGAGACAGAAAGTTGTTTAACCGCATTGCCGTCACCTGTATTTTGGCCTGTACAGTCATGATAACCTGTCTTGGCGGCTGTTCCGGGAATAAATCCGATGTAATAACTCTCAGGGTGAGCAATTGGGAGGAATACATCGACGAGGGTGACTGGGGGGAAGAAGAGCTTATTGAGCTTGATGACGGAACTGAAATAATCGGCAGGAATAGCCTTATAAATGATTTTGAGGAATGGTACAATGAAACCTACGGCGTGCAGGTTAAGGTTGAGTATTCTACCTTCGGTACCAATGAAGATCTGTACAATCAGCTTACCATAGGAGATGTTTATGATCTGGTCTGCCCGTCGGAATACATGATCATGAAGCTGATGCGGGAGGGTATGCTTGTACCTTATTCGTCTGATTTTCGAAATGGGAATGATGAAAACAATTACTACGAGAACGGGGTTTCGCCGTACATCCGGTCTGTATTTGACGATCTTTCAATAGAGGGTGAGCCGTTATCCAGGTACGCGGCAGGATATATGTGGGGTACACTCGGGATAGTGTATAATCCGGATGAGATAACAAAGGAGGAAGCTTCCCACTGGAATATCCTGCTCAACAGGGATTATTACAGAAGGATCACCATTAAGGACAGCGTGAGGGATGCTTTCTTCGCTGCTGCGGGAGTACATTTTTATGATGAGATAACATCAGAGGAATTCATTAATTCCCCTGATTATCATGAAAGGCTTTCGCAGATCATAAACCGTACGGATGTCGAAACCGTCAACAGTATTGAAGACATACTGGCAAGCGCCAAGGATAATGTCTATTCGTTTGAGACGGACAGCGGCAAGGCCGACATGGTAACAGGTAAGGTTGTCGCCAATGAACAATGGTCCGGAGATGCGGTATATACTCTGGATCAGGCTGAGGAAGACGGAGTTGAGCTGTGTTATGCCGTACCGGAGGAGTGCACCAACCTGTGGTTTGACGGATGGGTGATGTTAAAGAGCGGTATAGAACAGGATGCACGGAAGCAGCATGTGGCCGAAGCCTTTGTGAATTACTTGAGTAAGCCTGAGAATGCTGTCAGAAATATGTATTATATCGGGTATACCTCCGTTATATCGGGGGGTGAATCGGATATTGTATATGACTACCTTAACTGGTGTTATGCGGCCGGGGATGAAGAAGACGCAGGAGATGAAGATGCTGATGCTTCAGAAGATGATGCTCAGAGTGAAGAAGAGGATGAGCTTGTTGAATACAGTGGGATCGGTTATTTCTTTGAAGCGGATACAGCT
>JAEEHY010000113.1 GCA_016281085.1 Lachnospiraceae bacterium | reverse complement strand
GGACATGAGAATGCACTGGCGGCCCGCGGTACCATACTTCACATGGTCAATCATTCGCTTATCAAGCTGGTACTGTTCATGTGTGCCGGCGTTATCTATATGAATCTTCATGAGCTTGACCTTAACAGGATACGGGGCTTCGGAAAGGGTAAGCCGCTTCTTATGTGTGCATTTATCATAGGAGGTTTATCGATAAGCGGTGTTCCCGGATTTTCGGGATATGTCAGCAAGACACTGCTTCACGAATCCATAGTGGAGTATATCCATGAGGCTTCAAATGCATACGGAACATATAAGTTTATTGAATATGTATTCCTGCTGACAGGCGGAATGACTCTTGCTTACATGCTCAAGCTTTTTATCGCTGTTTTTGTTGAAGACGGAGGCAAAGCCATCTCAGACGGTCATGGACATAACTACGGTGATGAAGATGAACACAGGAGAAATTATATGAATGAACAGTCATCCTGCGCAATACTTCTTTCGGCGCTGGTGCTGTTTGTTTTCGGCATTGCTCCCTACAGGCTTATGGACAGGAATGCGGCAATGGCGATGCCCTTCCTGAACAGGGACAATCCGGGTATGCGCATCAATTATTTCTCTTTCGGTAATCTTAAAGGCAGCATTATCTCGATGACGCTGGGAGTTCTTATATATTGTTTCGTGATCAGGAAGCTGCTCATGAGCAGGGACGAATCGGGGAATAAGGTATATGTTGACAGATGGCCGGCATGGCTTGACCTTGAGAACCTTGTATACCGTCCCGTTATCGTACACATTCTTCCGTTTGTCTGTGCTTTTATATTAAGGATGTTCGACAGGATGGCAGATCATTTGATCTCAATCATACAGAGGACGCTGCTTAAGGAAGTGGAACCCAGACGTCCCCTGCTCTACGGAAATGCTCTGACTCATTTTGTCGGGATGTTTATGGATGGTATGACCGATCTCCTGAACAAAACTGTAAGAAAGAAAAATCCCAAATACATCAATTACGAGAAGAAGCTTGCGCTGAGACTTGAACAGGTATTAAAGACGTCACGTCTTACGGCAAGAAGTGTTTCTTTCGGACTTATGATGTTCAGTATCGGATGTATAGCAACTCTTATTTATCTGCTCGTGGTTCTTACATTGCATATCAGCTAAGGAAACGGAAGGTGTTAGGGATTTAATATGAACATAGAAGAAGTGCTTCGTGAGCTTGACTCTCTTCCGGGTGGGGAAGAGACATATAAAACGGGTGATTATCTTAGAGAAAAGATAAGGGAAGCCTCGGATGAAGGTGACTATAATGCGGAGCTTACACTGCTGAGTGAGATGATAGGTTACTTAAGATATACCGAAGGTTTTGAGGAGCTGCCAGTTTACTGTGAAAGGGCAGTTGCCCTGTGTGAGGAGAAGGGACTTAAGGATACACTTCCATATGCGACCACACTGCTAAACATTGCAACAGCATACAGGGCAGCAGGCAGACTGTCCGAAGCTCTTGAACTGTATAAAGAAGTTGAGAGTCTGTACGGCAGGCTGGTGTCGGAAGACGATTATCTGTATGCAGCTCTCTACAACAATATGAGCCTCCTTTATCAACAGCTTGATGACCTGCCAAGATCGGCGGACTGCCTGAACATGGCACTTAAGGTTATTGAACAGATCGAAGGTAAGGAGATACAGCAGGCCATAACACGCACCAATCTTGCTCAGGTATATATCAGGCTTGAGGAGTATGATGAGGCACAGGAACAGCTTAATGAAGCTGTCGGTATCTTTGAGGCGGCCGGAGGCGATGAATGGCATTATCCGGGCTGCCTTAATACACTGGCCGATCTGTTCTTTATAAAAAAGGATTACAGCGCGAGCGTTGATCACTACCGAAAGGCTCTGAAGCTTCTTAAGCGTCACGTGGGAGAGGACAATCCAAGCTACATTATGGTTAATGAGAGCCTGCAGGAAGCGGAACGTATGCTGGTGGACAGCGGAGGATCCGAAATTACAGAGCAGACTGATGAAGACCGTGCCAACGGTACCGATGGGAAAAGGAATAACGGGAATCCGGATAACGGCAGCCTGGGAAAAAAAGAAGACAATAATGAAGAACGGGATGATGCGGAGCATCCCGGATATATCAGGGGCCTTGAACTCAGCCGCAGGTTTTATGAGGAATACGGGAAGGCCATGATACATGAGAAATTTCCTGAATACGAGAACCGTATTACAGTAGGTCTTGTCGGAAGGGGATCCCAGTGTTACGGCTTTGATGATGAACTGTCTACCGATCATGATTTCGGTCCGGACTTCTGTATCTTCCTTGATGATGATCTGTTCGAGGAAATAGGCGACAGGCTGCAGGCTGAGTACAACAGTCTTCCTGATGGATATATGGGGTATAAACGGGTCACAATGCTTCCGCCTGACGGACGCAGGGTGGGAGTTATAAGGACTAAGGAATTCTATTCTCGAGTGCTTGAGACAGAGGAGGCACTTATAGATGAATATGTATCGGAGGATACAGATGACCCCGTGGAGCTGGTAAGGAGACAGTTCAGGTTCTTTGCTAAAGTGAAGGAAGAAAATCTTTCCGAATGCACAAACGGTGAGGTGTTCAATGATGCGGAGAGTGATTTTGTAAGGATAAGGAATAAACTGTCCTATTATCCGGATATTATATGGAAGAGAAAGATCGCTGAGGAGCTTCACTACAGTGCACAGATGGGACAGTACAATTACATAAGGATGCTCAAGCGTGGTGAGAAGGTCGGTTCGGAGCTTGCACTGGCCGGTTACATGGAGCATACCATGAAGCTCGTATATCTTCTCAACAGGAAATATGCACCTTATTACAAATGGCTGCATCATGGGATGAAGCAGCTTGAAAGAGCGGCAGTCGTAATGGATATCTTCAATGCGGTGTATGATATGCCGAAGGGTGATGAGCGTATAAGGATGACGATCGAGATAGTGGCTGCCATCATAATAGAAGAACTGCAGAAGATAGGCATGGCGGAGAATGTTCCGGAAGATGAGAAATATCTGGATGTATACTCCCGGGTAATATTCAGTTCATAAGATGGAAAGCTGCTGCAGGCCGGTGCCGGTCCGGAAAAACATAAAGTATTACAGGTTTTTGTGAAAAATGTAAGGCAGTTGTTTCAAAAGGAGGAAAAATATGTCCGAAATTAACTTGAATACTAACGTAAGTTCGTGTATTATAAGCAACGTTGAGAGTTCTAATAAGAAGACTGTCAACAGTGACCGTGAGGCGGTAAATGAAATAGTTATGCTTGAATGGCAGGCATTTGACAAGGTACAGAATGAAGGCGGAAGGGCTTCCTGTCAGGATGACTGGGACACATTTTCAATAATGCGAAGAAGCCAGTATGATACCTGGACGGATGAAATGCTGGATTCTTATATAGATGATTTCTACACTGCCAATGAACACGGTTGGAATCTGATAACCGAGAAATACGCCCGTATGGAGGAAAGTACCGCACCGGACAGCTATGCCTCGATAAAGGATAAACTGCCGGAGGTTGATGATACAAAGAAAGCGATCGTTGAACAGATAGTGGGAATACAGGTAGACTGGATGGAACAGTTCGCATCTTTGTATCCCAAGGCTGCTTCCAATGCAAGAAGCATTCATACATCCGATGACACTGAGGTAAATACTTCATATGAAACATATCTCAGGGGTGAATTGCTGACATATTCGGCAAGAACACTTGCCTTGTACGGGCAGTTCATAGTTAAGCTTGCAGGTGAAGGAAGAAATCTTGCCTGCATGATCATGGAGAATACGGCTAAGGCATACGGTTACGGAAGTCTTAAGGAGTTAGAGGATAAATTGTAATATATGTTTTATCGTGGGAGATAGATGAGTAATACAGATAATACCAATTCAACCAAAACCGTAAAAGAGAAGACTGTTAAGAAACGTGCAGCAAGAAGTATAGTGGCGCCGAGGGCTGATGAAGAGATAAGCAGCAGAGAGATGCGAAGGCAGGATGCATTTGCGGGTATGAACACTGCCAAATCACCAAGACGTATTAATGAAGCTGCGTCTACCGTCAGGTCTCCCGGGGCAATGAAGGTAACAGAGATTAAGGATAATAAGGCCAAGATGGTTACGGCTCCCATTAATCTCAATTTCAACGAGGATATCCTTCAGTCAGCACCACCCAGGAAGCAAAATAAGATAATAGCTACGGGATGGCCCGACAGACCTCCGGCTCCCCGAAATGCCAATGTGCACAATTTGCCTGAAACAGTGGAAAAAGCACGTGAACAGGGACCGGGGCCGGTGATAGTAACGGGAGTTACTTCCGAAGGTCAGATACAGCCGGGACAGGGACAGACGGTACCACCGCAGAGACAGATACAGCCGGGATCCGTACAGGCAGCGTCGCAGCAGAGACAGATGCATCCGGGACGAACAGCACCGCAGCAGAGGCAGATGCAGCCGGGACAGGCAGCGCCGCCACAAAAGCAGATGCAACAGGGGCCGGTGATATCTACGGGAACCGTATCTGAAGGGCAGATACCCAAAGGACCCGTACAGACAGCGCCGCAGCAGAGACAGACGCAGCCCGGACAGACAGCGCCACAGAAGCAGATGCAGCAGGGAAATGGCCGACCGGTACCGCAACAGGGTCAGAGAAGACCGGGGCAGGGTCAACGTCCGGGACAACCGGGACCGAACCGTGGTCAGGTAAGACCGGGACAGGCACCGCAAAGAGCAATGCCGGGGCGTCCGGCTCAGAACGGACAGGCAGGAGGAAGGCAGCAGCGTCCTCCGGTAAATACAGCCGGAAACGGTGTGAACATTCCCGTATCTCAGGTTACGGAAGAACTGCCGGGAGGCAATTCTTCACGAAGAGTGTTGAAGACAGTAGTCACTACAACCACGACCACAACCTATGAAACGGTCAGCGATGAAGATCTTAAGGAGTTAAGCGGACCTACACAGACAGTAGTAACCGAACAGCTTCCGGTTCAGCAGATACCACAGCCTGTTCAGAGTCAGCATGTAACTCAGCAGATACCTCAGCCTGTTCAGGGTCAGCATGTAACCCAGCAGATACCACAGCCTGTTCAGAGCCGGCAAGTAACTCAGCAGATACCGCAGTCACAACTGCAGCAGGCAGGTCAGACAGGCCGGATACCAACACAGGGACAGGATACAGCACAGGGTTCTGTCATTAACAGAATGATGTCACAGCCGCCTCATCAGGGTAAACCCATGACGGCAATGGACAGACAGCTTGCCGATATAGAGAAGGCATTGGGACTGTCGGAACCGGGTGTGGACAATGGTGTAAACAGTAATATAAACAGTAATATAAACGGTACTGTAAACAACAATATAAACAATAATAACGATATGCTTAATGCTTCCTTCTTCGAAGGTCAGGGTCAGCCGAATTCGCGTCTGAGCAGAGGAAATGTACCGGCTCCGGGGAATAAGCAGGGCCCTGCCGGGCAGCGCAGAGCAGCGGGAAACGACCCGTTTAAGGATATCGATACATTCTCAGATAAGAACCACACAGAGAAGAACGAGCCTATGGATCTTGGCAGGAAATCGACAGAGTATATGATGCTTGCCATCGAAGGCGTAATATTTGTAGTTATTCTTATAATATGTCTCAGTATTTATCATAAGATAAAGAACAGGGATTTCGATACCGATGACAGTTCGGTGCCTTCAACGGAGGCTGTAGCGGATGAAGGACAGGAAAATCCGATACCGTTGGCGGATTCGGGCACGGAAGGCTTTGAGGTTCAGGAAGCCGGAGCGGATGATGAACTTCTGATAGAAGATGATCCTTCGGGAAGTGTGCAGACGGAAGCTTCATCGGAGTCGGTTGATGTCGATAATGATAATTTCACACTCAAATGCACGAATGTAACCGTCTGTCTTGATACGAACGGAAATCCTGCAGCACTGATATACTTTACATTTACCAATAAAACCAGTAAACTTTTATCTATGTCAGAGGTATTTCCGCCGAGTGTCACCCAGAATGGTGAACCCTGCGAAACCTTTGCATCGCTGGATGAATATCCTGAGGAATTCTACAATAAGGACACTCAGATATCGGACGGATCATCGCTGGATTGCTGTTATTCGGTATCACTTAAGGATGCCGTATCACCGATGATGCTTACTGTCCATGATAATTACGAGACGTTTTCCGATGTGGGCACCACAGAGATACCGCTCCAGTGATAATATAAATATGAGGTTCATGTTTAATATATGTGTTGTGTACTGTTAATTGTTTGTGAAAAGGGGATGTTAAAATGAGCAGAAAGAAAAGAAGATTAAAGAAAAAGAGAGTGTCACAGGTATTGGTTATTGTTGCGGCGGCATTGGTTCTCGTCATTATCGTGGCGGCAGTCATTCTGCTTTTGAAGTCGATCAAGACGCTTAAATCGATAACCCTGACCCCTAATTTTGCAGAGACCGAACTGGATGTAAATCAGGATTACGTATTCAGTGTTAAGGGGAATCCGGGCAAAGCAAGCCTGAAGTCGCTTAAATATTCGGTAGATGATTCTACGGCATCCTTTGAAAAGGGAAGCGGAGCAGATACCGGAACAGCAGTACTTCATACAGGAGCTGAGGGTACGGTGACCCTGTACGTAAGCAAGGATAAGATAAAGAGTAATACCCTGACCTTCCAGGTAGTGGATCAGGCAAGAAAGGCTGAGGAAGAGGCTATGGCAGCCGAGAAAGCAGCCCAGGAAGCACAGCTGGCAGCGGAAGCAGCAGCAGCCGAGGCTGAACAGGAAGCAGCCGCCATGACCACACTTGTTCAGGTTACCGGAGATAACGTACGTATGAGAGCGGAGCCAAATACCGACTGTGAAGTGGTTAAGACCTGTAAGAAGGGTGAGACATATACCAAGATAGAGAATGTTGACGACTGGACGAAGGTGGATTTTGAAGGTCGTGAGTGCTACATTAAGTCGGAATTCCTTACGGAAACTACATCTGCGGAAGCGGGTCAGCCGGATGCAGCCGAAGGTGCTGCTGAAGGAGAAGATACCGCTTCGGCAACCGATACCAAGAAGGAAGAACAGAAGCCTGAAGAAAAGAAGCCTGAAGAGCAGAAGCCGGCAGAACAGAACAATAACCAACAGGCTCAGGATAATACGCAGAACAACGCGCAGGCTGAGGCAGAAGCGTTGGCTAAAGCACAGGCAGATGCCGAAGCAGCAGCTGCTGCTGCAGCAGATGCTCAGAAACAGGCTGAGGAGGTTGCTAAGGCAGCGGCTGCATCCGCAGGAACAGTGACCATCAACTGTGCGGACGGACCGGCACAGTTTTCCAAGGCAGAGTATGATTACTTTGTTGCGACATGGAACTATACGGGAATGCCTGAGGAAATGATGACACATCACAGTGCCGGAGAGCTTCATGCATTGTATAACAATACACATTGATCGGATGAGAGGGTATGTTCAGACATTTAAAAAGTAAGCACATAGCAACAGTATTGATCGCAGCACTTCTGATTGTATCAACCGCTGGGACTGTAAGTGCTGATGATGTTGATCTGTTATCGGGGAATGCGGGCGACAGTATCTTAATTGATACAGATGATGCAAATAACTCAGATGATCCGGATAATAATGCCGCTCACTCTGATAAATATTCGGATGATAATTCAGCAGATCCGGATGAAGAATATGCGGATCATGTGGATAATGTTGTCCTTATAAGCTTCGACAGACAGCTTAACAGGGAAGAGATATCAAATAAACTAAGGGATACAGGGATAGAGTCGGTAAAACCGGACTCTGTCCTTTTTATTTCCGATGGCATTGCAAAGATCACTGTAAGAAAAGGTCATACAGTAAGTGAGGCAATAGAGGAATTAAGCGAATGTGATGCAATAACAGCCGCACAGCCTGATTACGTATATACTTTTGAGCCGGTAGATGTAGAAGGACCGTACGATGCAGACGATACGGAGGCACGGGATAAAGTTTCCGAAGCCAAAGAGATACCGGATAAAACTGCGTATGATGCAGGTATACAGGATAAATCTGATGAAGCCGGGGAAACACAGGACAGATCCGCGGATGATACAGAAGCAGACAATGGCACAGCCGACGTATTGGAAGTCCCCGGGAAAACAGATACACCGGACGACAGTGAAGCCGACGTATTGGAAGATCATGGTAAAACAGATACACCGGACACTGTTACAGGTGACGTATTGGAAGATACAGAAGAAACTGACGCAGAGCAGGGTGATATACTTCTGTTCAGCACTCCGGAGGACAGGCTTGTTACAGAGAACGAGGGTGAAGAGACCGGGGATGAAGCAAAAGCAGATGCTGTGGTGGCGCCCGTTAACGATCCGTATTATCCCATGCAGTGGGGTCTCAGGAGTATAAATGCACCCGAGGCCTGGCAGTTGAGCAAGGACGCCTCAAGCGTGGGTGTTGCCATATTTGATGCCGGATTTGATGTGGAACATAAGGATCTGAAGAATAAGATAATACCCGGTTCAGCATACAATGCATACAGGGCTGCGGAAGATGAAGGCGATATCACGGATGTGACAGCAGGTCCTGCTGTGTATGACCACGGAACACATATTGCCGGTATTATCGCCGCTGAAGCCGATAACGGTATCGGTATAGCAGGTATTGCGGGAAATGCAGGGATCATACCCATAAGGGTATTTAATTACACTGCCAGTAAAGATCATGCTTCGGCAACAACGACAGCGTTGATCAAGGCATTTGATTATGTTAAGAATAATCGTGAGAAATACAATATCCGACTTATAAATATGAGCCTTGGAGCGGCTGTAAACAGGCTCCCACAGGACGATTTTCTGTTAAATTCGATTGATGAAGCTTTTAACATGGGCATTGTCACCGTATGTTCTGCGGGAAATGAAGCAATCACATATGGTGGTCCGTATATAAATTATCCATCTGCTTATATGACTGTGGTCTCCACAATCAATCTTATGAATAACGGACTTAAAGTGGTAAGAGAAGATGACCGGATAAAAGAGATCGACTGTCCGGATGTCTATGATGTGTCACGATACAGATCATCCAACTGGAATAAGAGCGGTAATATGAATGTGGATATCAGTGCACCGGGAACTAATATATTAAGCACGGATGACGGGAACTCTTATGTAAAACCGGATATATCGGATGATTCGGGTAAATATCTTCTTATGACGGGAACTTCAATGGCAGCACCCCAGGTGGCGGGTGTACTGGCACTTATGTTTGGGAAAAAAGAAGTGACAAGGGATGCCAAGGGTGCACAGTATATGATAGATACTCTGTATTCCGCTGCCAGAGGGATCAATGAGTCTGCCCCCGATACCGGTGACGGAGAAGCGAATGAACCAGATCTTGCAGCTGAAGGGCAGGGTGATGCCGTTTCCGATTTCACCGACACCGAAGGGTATGGGGAGCTTAATGCCGCCACGTCAATTAAGGCACTTGAAGACGGACTGTGGATAGAGGGACCTATGTTCCTTAAAATAGGAACGGACAGGACATACTCCGTGTGCAGATATGATGCGGGAGTATCAGCCCCCGAAACAGGATGGGAGCTGTCATCATCTGATCCCGCTGTACTTACTGTCGATGCGGAAGGAAAAGCACATGCGGCAGAGACGGGACAGGTTGTACTCAAGGCCGTAAAGGCCGGAAGAAGGATATGCAAGACAGTAACGGTACTGGGAGAAATTATGGGAATAGGTGGCGAGAACGGTGTATATGAAGCTTCCCTGATCTCTACTGACAGAACTGTTGAATATACGGTAAGCAATCCACAGACTATATTGTGTAAATGGAGTGTTGAGGGACCGGATATAGCTAAAATAAATGCCGGTGACGGTAAACTTACACCCGGACCGGGGATTGGACGTATTAAGCTTAAGGCTGAAGGACGTACACCCGGCAGCGAGGACTGCAGGTTTGAAAAGGATGTATGGATTATAGGCAGTGTTGAAGGTCCGGACAGCATATTGAGGAATGAAGTGGCAGCATACAGGGTGAGTATTCCGGAGGACTTCGACAGCTCGGGATATACTCTTAACTGGTATGTTGATGATCCTTCGGTAGCAGTCGTGGATGAGAACGGAAATGTTACCGGGATCAGTGAGGGAGCATGTACTATCGGGCTGGGGACAGACAGGGATAACATTGTAACAAGTAAGGTGATAGAGGTATCAGCCGAGGATATTCGTGATAAGTTCAAGGTTGATCCGATCGGTGATGTAACATATGCAGGTAAAAGCGGAGCGCCCTATGAACCACTGCCCGTCGTAAGATACGGGGAACGCGTCCTTGAAAAGGATGTTGATTATTCGACGTCATATGAAAACAATAAGGATGCCGGTGCAGCAGTTGTTAAGATCACTGGTAAAGGGACATTTGCAAGATGTTATACAGAAACAGGGTTTACCATAGTACCGTTTGATGTTTCCTCGAACCGACCGGGCAGTGAAACGGCTTATCCGCATGTACAGATGTATGTGCCCAGAGTAGTGCTGCATACGGGAGAGCCTGTAACTCCCTCGGTAGACGCAATGCTGTGCGTATCCGAAAATGAGAGCGAGGCAATGGTAAAGGACAGGGATTATACCATTGAGTATTCCGATAATACCGATGTGGGAATCGCACGTGCAACTCTTACCGGAAAGGGAAACTACAAGGGCACGCTGGAAGCCGGATATGAGATAAAGGATCCGGTTATCGATATAGATGATGAAAAGAAGGATGAATATTACGACCTGAGAAAGGACCTTAAGGGAGCGGAAGAGGAAATAGTTGCGGAGGTGGCCACGGATTCGATGAATGACATCTGGATAGGCGGCCTGGCGGCATCATATACATACACCGGGAACCGGATAAGGCCAGTGATCCACGTATATGACGGGATCAGGGAGCTGACGGAAGGAACTGATTATTCCGTGAAGTATTCAACCAATAAAAATGTCGGAGAAGCCACCATATCAGTTAAGTTCAAGGGTAATTACATTAACAATGGTGCAAAGACGACACACTTTGACATAGTACCCGCCGAGTTGGGCAGTGACGTACTTGCTCAGGGACTCAGCACAGAGGCCGGGAGTACGGAACAGAAGCCGGTACCGCAACTGATCATATCCGCCTCGGGCAGGACGGTAAACAGTAAATGCTATACGGTGGAATACGACAGACCGGTAATCGAAGCGGGAACCTATACGGCGGTGATCAGTGCAGTCGATGCCAATTTCATAGGAGAGACCACGGCGGAGGTAACGCTAACCGATAAGGACAAATCAATTTCAGACGCGAAGGTGGTGTTTGATCCGAAAGTCTACAGCTACACCGGAAAGGAAACAGTACCTGCACCGGGAACATATAAGCTGAGTGTAAACAACAGGGAATTGGCCGAAGGGGTTGATTACAGGGCAGCAGGTGTATACAATAATCTTATACCCGGAATGGCTACGATGGTATTTGAAGCAATCCCCGGTAATGAAAACGGTTACACCGGCAGCGTGAGTGCACAGTTCAGGATAAAGGGCAACAGGGAGATAAATACGGCGGGTGACTTTACCTTCATATATGATGAAGAGGCTCCGTACCGCAAGGGTGGAGTGAAGCCTTCCCTTGTCATCATGGACGGCGATACGGTGCTTAAACAGGGTACGGATTACAGGCTGACCTACAGGAATTACAGGAACCTGACAGACGGTGAGAAGACAGCATCCATCACGGTCAGGGGTAAGGGCAGATACAGAGGTGTTGTTACCCTGCAATACGGAATAGTCAAAAGGAATATAGCGGAACTTGAAGCAACGGTAAATGATGTTTTCGTTGGTAAGAGTGATCTTGGCAAGCCTTCATTTACCATACAGGATATAAGTGGAAGGATACTTAAGAATAACAAAGATTATACCGTTCAGACGGATTACGTGATCGAGGGTGATGAGTTTAACGGTACGGTTACCTTCACAGTGAACGGAGCCGGGAATTACACCGGCGAAACGAAGCTTAAATACCGTTACAGCAGTGAGAAGAAAAGGCTGAACAGGGTGTCAGCGGCTGCTATAGAGGACAGGTCATATACAGGTAAGGCTGTTGAATTGAGCGACCGGGAGCTGTCGGAGCTTCTCTATACCGGAACCGGCGATGATATCGAATATCTTAAGGAGGGAACCGATTTTACTGTCGTTAAGTATAAGAATAATGTAAAGAAGGGTAAAGCTAAGCTGGTACTGCGCGGCATGGGCAGATATTCAGGTACAAAAACCCTTAAGTTCAGGATATCAAAGAAACCGGTGTCATACAGAGGAGCCCTAATTAACGGAACATGGCGGTAACAGGCCTGTAAACATTACATGACAGAAAACATCTGATACAACATACCTTTGAAAGGAGGAATGCAATGAAGCTGTATATCAAAGAAGCTGAATTCTCATGGGAGGCGAAATTCATTGTTGCGGATGAAAAGGGTAAAGGTAAGTACAAGGTTGAAGGTGAGGTCTTTACCGTAGGAAACATGCTGCATATACATGACAGGAGCGGCGCGGAGGTTGCATATATAGAGCAGAAGATGCTTTCATATACGCCTAAGTTCTACGTGTATGTCAGGGGTGAAAGGATAGCCGAGATAGAAAGGGAGTTCGAATTCCTCAATTCAAAGTATAATATTATCGGAAAAGGATGGATCGTGGAAGGTGATGTTCCGGCGCATGATTATACGATAGTGGAAAACGGAAACGTGATCGGCGGTGTCCACAAGGTCAGTCTGAGCTGGGGTGAAACCATCGAGCTTGACATTTATGATGTATATGATGAAGTGAGCCTGCTTGCCGTAGTACTGGGAATGGATGCTGTAAAGAATGCGGCTGACAGTTCCAACACAGGAATTTAGGAGTCTTTTGTTCACATAGTGGAGAGCAGTACTTGTGGATTTTATGAAATATAATATCGATTTCGAAATCTTCGGATCGATAATCATTCTGATCATAATAATTTTTTTCAAGCTTAAATTCGACAGGCAGACCGAGAGCGAGAAGAGCTTTATGAGGCTTGCCTATATTATTCTTATTGCTCAGTTCACAGATATGGCGTCGGCGGTGACCATCAGTATTGGTGGTCCGAAGCTGGCGCTTTTCAATCTTCTGTTTGATACCGTATTCTTCATCGTGGAAGTATATATGGCACTGTTTTTTATAGATTATATCCTGATCTCCGCATACGGTAAGCCGGTCAGGAAATCCCGTATCATACTGGTGTTCTACGGATTTATACATACCATATTACTTATCTTCAATCTGTTCTTTGGTTTCTATTTCCGGTTTGACTTTGCAACGGGAGATTATATACATGAAACGTGGTACTATATCCTGTATGCGATACCGGGTATCCTTGCTGTGGCTGCACTCATTATAATATTGAGACTGAGAAGGAAATTCAGCTCCAAGCAATGGATATCCGTATCCAGCTTTATATTGTTTGCGGTTATAGGACTGATCCTGCAGGGAACGCTTATTCCCAACATATATCTGTCCTTCGGACTGGTTACAATTGCTTTTCTTATGATCGTATTTTCATTGGAAACCCCGGATTACCGTAAGCTCATGAAGACCATGCAGGAGCTTGAAGAGGCCAAGAGAGATGCGGAGGAAGCAAGAAGTGAAGCGGAAAGAGCCAACCGTGTCAAGAGTGATTTCCTCGCCAATATGTCACATGAGATCCGTACTCCGATAAATTCCATACTCGGATTTGACGAGGTTATCCTGCGGGAGAGCAAGGACAAGGACATCACACAATATGCTTCCAATATCAAATTCAGTGGAAAGACGCTGCTGACTCTTATAAATGATATACTTGATTTTTCCAAGATCGAATCGGGAAATATGGAAATAATTCCGGTGGAATATGATCTTAAGAACATGATCACGGATCAGATCCTTATGGTCGCAAACAGAGCATCCGATAAGGCCATTGAATTAAAGTGCGAGGTGGATGAAAGACTTCCGCGTGTACTTCGCGGTGATGACGTGAGGATACGTCAGATAGTCACCAACCTGCTTTCAAATGCCATAAAGTATACGGAAAAAGGTGAGGTGGTACTTACGGTGCGTCTTGAGGAAGCGGGAAATCCTGCCGGGATAATGATTTCGGTAAAGGATACGGGAATCGGGATCAGAGAGGAAGATCAGAAGGCTCTGTTCGGAGCATTCAGACGTATTGATGAAAAGAAGAACAGAAATATCGAGGGAACAGGACTGGGTCTTGCCATTTGTGTTTCCCTGCTTGAGAAGATGAACAGCGAGCTGTGCCTTGACAGCGAATACGGCAAAGGCTCCGATTTCTACTTTACCCTTAAACAGGAGGTTGTGGACGAAACACCTGTAGGCAGGTTCAGTATAGCCGAGGAGGAAAACAGCAGAACGGTGGAGATAACCCATGATGACTTCACCGCACCGGGTAAAAGGGTATTGGTTGTAGATGACGTGAAGATGAACCTCTCGGTGTTCAGACAGCTCCTTAAGAAATCAGGAATGATAATAGAGACCGCAGACAGCGGGGGACAGGCTCTTGAAATGATAAGATCGTCAAATTACGATATAGTTTTCATGGATCATCTCATGCCGGAGATGGATGGAATAGAGACTCTGAAAAAGGGCAGGGAAGAAGGGATAATAGATACGGATAAGGTTCCGGTTATAGCCCTTACGGCGAATGCAATCTCCGGTGCAAGAGATATGTACACATCAGTAGGTTTCACCGACTACTTAACCAAACCGATAGAGATCAGTCATCTTATCTCAATGCTTGTGAAGTATCTTTTTAAAGAGGATCATCCATATCCTTGCTTATGACACAGTCAATCAGATATTTGGGCCTGTTCTTGGTCTCAAGATATATCTTGCCCAGATATTCTCCTATTACTCCGAGTGAGAGCAGGATGATCCCGGACATGAACAACGTTACAAGAAGCAGTGTTGTATAGCCGGGTACATTCTTTCCCTGAAGCCATTCGATGATGCTGATGATGGCCAGGATTATGCTGAACAGCATGGTAATGAAGCCTGTGAAGGATATTATGCGCAACGGCCGTATGGTAAAGGATGTGATCCCGTCCGTTGCCAGCTTGAACATCTTGGAGAGAGTGTATTTGGTTTCGCCTCCGGTACGTTCCTTCGTATCAAAGTACACAATATCCGAAGGAAAGCCGAGAGAAGGGATCAGTCCCCTTAAGAAAAGATTGCTTTCATTGTATTCCTTGAGCGCTTCTATAACCTTGCGTGATATAAGTCTGTAATCAGCGTGATTTTCAAGTATTTTGCTTCCCATTAGATGCATGAACTTATAATAGGAGAGTGCTGTGAATTTCTTGAAGAAACCGTCGCCCTCTCTTGTATTCCTTACTCCGTATACCACGTCGGCACCGTTCTTATAGCACTTGACAAAATCATCGATGGCATTGATATCCTGCTGCAGGTCTGCGTCAATGGTTATTACGATATCAGCCTTCGAAGCTGTCATTATACCTGCCCATAATGCGTTCTGATGACCGGTATTGCCCACAAGCGAAACAAGGATGTATACAGGATCCTTACGGGCTGCATCAGACAGCAGGTTAAATGTGTTGTCTTTACTGCCGTCATTTACAAACATTATCCGGCTGTTCTTTCCTATGACACACTGAGATATCAGATCAGATATCTTGTTCTTCATTATAGCGGCGCTCTCAAGTATTATCTCTTCCTCATTGTAACAGGGTACAACAAGATATAAGTCGGGGAGTTCTCTGTTTAATTCTTTCATTTTTCCTCCTGTGTGATATGCCTTACACTGTTTGACAGCCGGAACAGCTTCATGCTTCCGGGCCTGTTCTGAATAGTTACCTGTATGTTTATCTTCAATAATTGTCTGAAAGCTTGACCACAACAACATCATTTACCATGGCACAGCATCCGAATTCCGGGAAGATCGGCATGCTTCTCACCGTCTCATCCTCAAGTGCCTCGGTAAGCTTGTCGTCATCGGCTACCGTGATATTGATACCCATTTCATGTGTGAAAAACCCCTGCCACGACTGTACGACCCATCTGGTGTCATCTGCGCCCCATGTCCCCATCTGTGCATATCTGTTTGCGTCATCATAAACGAAGTTCCTGACAAACAGCGGATTGTCAGCCGGGCTTCCGACAAACACGTATTTGTAATACGGGTGATACAGATCATAGGTCTGCAGGGTTGTAATAACCTCATGTGTTAATTCGGTAAGGCTTTGGCGGCTCATATACATTGCCTGCTGGTCATATACGGACATTATATAATTGCCGTATATAAGCACTGAAAGAGCAACAGCGGTAATGACCCTGTATATCTTTACAGGCTTTATATCCGGCAGACTGATTGACTGAGCCAGACAGAGGAGTACGGAAATACTCATGCTTGCCGGAACCGTCATCTGGACCGATGTTACCGAATTGTACGCCATCAGCAGTACGGCATTGGTGGCAGCAGGAACAAGCAGCAGAGTCAGACAGAACAGCAGCGCTCTTATCCGGCTCTCCTTAAACAGGCTTACCGCCGCATAGGCAAGGCATATGGCAAGCAGTCCGAACACTATCTTATATACAGTGCCGTTGAATATGTTGGTGTGTGCGATGATCTGCCTGTAATAATTGATGTAATCGCCGTAAGCATGTCTGATGCTTGACGGGAGATTAAGGAGCATACCGACAGGTCCGTACGAATCGGTACCGTTGTACGAATCAAGTGCCACATCATAATACCACAGATTTAGATTTAAAAGTGCATAATACAGTCCCATACCCAGTATGGCGGAAATAAGGCATCTTAATACAAACATACCGGTTTCCTTAAGAGTCATGCTTCCTTTATATATGCACAGGGAAATGTAAACAAGTATCACAAGGGCGGTACATCCAATATCAGCCTGATACAGTCCCATGGCAAGAGCGATACATACTGCCGGGATTATGACCGAGGCGATCCTGTTGGATGCTTTTATCATTACGCAGGCAGCAAGAACAAACAGAAAGAATGATACTGCAAAGGTCGGCGACATATAGCGGTAGGAAAGCGAAGCCAGTACGCTGATGTTAACGGTGAAAAGCAGTGAAGAGAGTACTGCGACTGTCTTGCTCTTAACATCAAATATATCAAGTATCAGGATAAATCCCGCAATGAAAAAAGTCAGTGAAATGACCGAGGTCATCGGATCGGGACTCAGATACAGCCTTCCCCTGTCGAGAAAGCGCCACAGCCATCTTCCGTTACTCAGCTCGTGGCCGTTGGCATACGAAACCGAGCCGTGCCACATGCCGTCGATCTGGTTTGTCAGTTGGTGAATAATAAGAAGCGAATATGTAAACACCGCTGCTGCCATATTTATAATGAAAACAGTGATCCATTTTTTGAATTCAGTATGCTTATTTAGGTTGAATAACATATCAGGGTGTCCTGCCTTTGCACAGTATTGTCTGTATTACGAATGTCTTTTGTTTAAACCTGTCGAGCTGTCCTTTGTTTCAAAGACACTTCCTTAAAATAGTAATGTACCATAGAATGCGGAGTTTATCAAACTTAAAATGATTTATTGCTTTTACCTATGTACGGTGATAAAATTATTATGTTTGTTAAGCGGGTGAAGATACCGGATTACGTTAAGGGCATGATTATATGGCAAAGATTGTTTTACTCGCATTTGTGATTACGCTTGTAGTCGATTTCATTGCGGGGCTTTTTTTTATATTGGGGTCTCCCGGCAGGAAGCTGTCCGTATACAGATCCGTTATATGCATTGTATTGCTTGCAGGTGTCAATCTTGCTTTGTGGGTAGCTGCAATATTCAAAAGATTTGGTACGGGTACGGACTCGCTGAAGGAATTCGTCGGTAATCTGAGAACGTGCAGTTTCCTTTATCAGGATATGGAATATATTGTTCTTGTCACCATACTCGGAACAGTCGTCACTTTTGTTTTCTCCTTTTATCTCAGAAGGCTTATCTATGACAGCCAGCCTGAAATAAGCAGGCTTCAGGAGAACCTGATGATAATTTCCGTTCTTATGTGTGCTGCCCTGCTGTGCGCCGGATTTGAATATGCCGATTACTCCAAGAGTCAGCTGAAGTTCAGTCTTCTTCACGGAGACGGAAGTCTCGTGCCGGAAGGCGAAACGATCACAACAGAGGATTTCATTAAGCTGAAGAACACAGGGGCGAACACAATGGATCTTGATGATATGTTTCTGTCGGACAAACCCGGCAATCTGGATCTGCTTCCTTTGTCCGGAAATGTTATTCCTGCGGGAGAGGAGCTGACGATATATCTTGACGTCACTTCACCGTTCGGACTCGGGGCAGGTGAAACGGTGTATCTGTCGGATAAAAGCGGCAGGGTATATGACAGTGTCAGATATGAACCGGAGCCTGAGGTGATCTATGAGGCACCCGTGTTTTCCGAGGTGAGTGGATTCTATGATGATGAGTTTATGCTGACTCTTTCATATAAAGGAGGAACCGAAGGTAAGGATGGAACCGGTAACGGGGAAGGATCTGAAGCTTTGGGCACCGGTAACGTACCGAAGATATATTACACAATTGACGGAAGCGAGCCTACAACGGCATCGATCCCGTATGATCAGCCGATAAGGGTTTACGACAGAAAGGGCGAACCTGCTCCCTGTAACATGGCGCAGAGGGTAGTATTTGACTACATGTATTATAAGCCTGACGATCAGGATATTGACAGGGCTTTTGTTGTAAAGGCGGCAGTGTTTGATGAGGCGGGAAAGCACAGTAACAGCGCAACCGGGGTGTTCTTTGTGGGATGTCCCGAATATAAAAACAGGAAGGTAATCTCTATTACCGCCGATTACAAAGATCTTTTCGGGGATAACGGTATCTGTGTGACCGGACCTCAGTATGATATGTGGTATGCAGGCGGGCAGAACGGGGAGGAGCCTCAGGTTAACTTCAGGCAGTCCGGAAGGCTGTGGGAGCGGGAAGGCAGCATTCAGTTCTTCGATAACGGAAGTTGCGTAGGTGAGCAGAATGCAGGAATAAGAGTCTTCGGTGGTACGTCGCGTGACTTTGCCAAGAAGCGTTTTTCGATATATTCAAGGAAGAGTTACAGTGGCTCGGACAGCTTCGAAGTGGATATCTTCGGGAACGGACGTCCAGTGCACTCCATTGCATTAAGGGACGGTGCATCGGACGCGGTGCTTCAGGAGCTTTCATCGGGACGTGATGTGGCTTCGCAGCAGCATACGAAGGTGAGCGTGTTCTTAAACGGTGAGTTCTGGTTCGACACCTTTGCCTGTGAAAAGTACAGTCCTGCTTATTTCTATGAGCATAAGGGTATAAGTGAAGACAATATCATAATAGTCAAGGAAGGAATGATCGACACAGGTAAGCCGGAGGATGAGGCTCTGTACAGGCAGATATATGATTATCTGGGAGAACATGACCTGGCGGATCAGGCCAATTACTACGAATTCTGTACGATGATCAATGTCCAGAGTTATATAGATTACCTGTGCGCTACCATATATGGCTGTAATCTTGATCAGAATGAGGTGATAAACCGTCAGATGTACAGGGCACGAATTCCGATAGAGTACGGAGAGAGTGACGGAAGATGGCGCTGGTCATTATATGATATGGATTTTCTTGACGGGCTCTTCGGGGCACTTGATTACTTCGAAGTGGCGAATGCCTACGAGATCAATTCATTTAAGGACAGACAGTCTGATGAGGCGGTAAGTATCGAAGAACAGACACTGTTTAAAGCTCTGATGCAGAATGCCGAATTCAGGGATCAGTTTGTTGCATCCTTTGAGGATATGGTAGGGACTGATTACTCCATGGACAATGTGGACAGGGTACTTGACAAATATGTGGATGACGGTGAGCTGAAGGCTTCACTGAGGGAATTCTTCATAAACAGACCCGAATACATGAAGAGATATCTTTATGAGGAGTTTTATACAGAGGATACAGAAGGTAACGAAGGTAACGAAGGAACGGAATGAAAGAAATAAAAAAAGTACTGCCATTTTTCATAATACTGCTTGCAGCGGCTGTTGTGGGTATTTACTGGATGGCGAAGGCAGAAACGGTAAAAACAGAAGAACCTGAACTTATTGAGGATATCCGGGATATCCCTGTTGCCTGTCCGGTTACCGACAATGATCTTAAGATATCGGAGGACGGTGCAGTACGCATATCCGATGAAAATGCCGATGGTATGGGCGTTCTTGCAGGAGGAGCGTATATCCTGACAGGACATATAAATAAGACTGTGGAGATAGATGCTCATGATGAGATAGTGCATCTTATTCTTGATAATGCCGATATAAGAACCTACGACGGACCGGCCATTCATGTGCGCTCAGCTGCCAAGGTCATAATAACGGCAGGCGATGGTACCGACAATACTCTTGCCGACTGTGCATATCACTCTGAGAAGGATACGTATGCAGCCTTATTTTCGAGTGCGGATGTTACTCTGAATGGTACCGGTAAGCTTACGATATCGGGTTTTTCGAAGGATGCAGTATGTACGGCCGGTTTCTTCAAGGTGTTGAATACAGATTTTCGTCTTAAGGCAAAGAGATATGCGATCAATGCGGATGACGGTATGCTGCTCATGCCCTCTGTGATGATCGCGGAAGCCGAGAAGACAGGATTGAAGAGCGGTATACACAATAAAACGGAGAAGGGCACTATCTATATTCTTGGCGGTGACAATACTGTGATCGCCGGAAACACGGCAATAATGTCGGGAAGAGATCTGTATGTGGGCGAATGCAGCCTGTCCCTTAATGCCGTAGTGGCAGATGTTTATACCGAAGGGCAGCAGTATTACACAGGTGACGGTCTATGAGCGGGGGAAGGTTCCGCCATGAGGATAAATACATTATCGATGGCATGCAGGCGGAGATACTTAAGAAACGGG
>JAEEHY010000112.1 GCA_016281085.1 Lachnospiraceae bacterium | reverse complement strand
TACCAGAAAGCATCAGTTCTTCGTTGTAGCCTTTAACCATCTGCTGACTTTCCCCAATACACCTACATATAAGGTATTTGCCAATGAGCATCGTCTTATCTGTGATAAATGGTGGCTTCAGGAGGGGTACACCTTCGGTACCATATCCTTTGTACCCAAGCGTGTCAGCGCGGATGAACTCCGTGCCCTTTGCAGGAAGTACAGGAAACAGTTTTTTAAATTTTCATCGATAGTGAGCAGGGGGATAACCTGTTTAAAGAGGACAAGGAATCCGTTTATCAACTTTGCATACTGGTTTATCAACATATTGTTCCATTTTGAAGTTGATAAGAGATTGGGAATACCTGTAGGTGAGAATCTTGAATGAGACGTTTGGAAAAGAAATGAATAACCGGAAGCAAAACAACGAAACCGATGAGAAAACTGATAACAAAATGGATAACAAACCGGTATCATGTCCAGGATGTAATAATGACGGATATTACCCTGCGGCCAAAGAAGACGGTGAAGAAATCCTTAAGATAATGGAAGAGGATGCAGCCCCCGGGGATATAAGCCTTTTGTATACAAGGAGGGACAATCCGTATACATCCTTCCTTATGGAAAACAAGGATGCACAGGTGGGTGTCATAAAAAAGAACGGAAGGGTAGTTGCGACCATAGCTGCCATACCGAGAAACATGTATATAGGCGGTGTAAGTAAAAGGGTATGCTATGTCACAAATATGAAACGGCTCAAGTCCTGCGATGCTGCCATTAACTGGTATAAGATGTTTGAGGATATGTGCAGGAAGGTTGACTGTGATGTATATTACTGTTCTCTTATAGAGGATAATACGGATGTCCGCAGGATGCTTGCAAAGAAACGCCGGTTTATGCCGTATACAACCCCCATATGCACATATAAAACATACATAATCAGCACAAAAGCAAGGCTTGGAGCGGACTGTGCAGGATATGAATTTACAAGAGCCGGTAAAGCGGATGAGGCTGATCTGCTTGATTTTATCAAAAGATGCGGAAGAGATCGCAATTTCTTTCCGGTTTTTGAGAGATTGTCGGATGTCGGTGATATCAAGGCAGAGGATTTCTATGTACTTAAGAGGAGTGGGGTTATCACGGCAGCAGGCGCTGTGTGGGACAGAAGGAATGTCAAACAGTATGTGCTTAACAGATGCAGGGGTATATATGCGCTGTTAAGATTTATAAACCCCGTTATTTCCGCACTTGGATATATTAAGCTTCCAAAGGACGATACGGTGGTGGATCTTGCTTTTCTTTCCTTTCTGCTTTCAGAAGACGGGGATGAAGAGAAATACAGGATCTTCATTTCGCTGCTTTTAAGGGAAATGTCGGATAAATATCCGATGCTGGTTATCGGAACCGATATAAACAATCCCAAGTACAGGGTACTTGAGAAGATACGTTCCATATCCTTTAAGACAGAGATAAATGAGGTTATAATGACAGGGATTGACGGAAAAGTACCGCCATCCTTTGATATAGGTAATGTGGAGGTGGAATGCGCTCTGTTGTAGTACATTCCGCCTCCACGTATTATGGAAGGATTTATTATTTCGAAGAATAGAAGTTTTTGACAACCTTTTCAGCGGGTTTTGCATAAATATCATATCCCGTGTCGTTAAGCGCATCCTTGCAGCAGTAGAGCTTAAGGCTCCAGTCCCATAAGAAGAAACCTTCAACGAAATTCCGTTTGTCGCAGGCACTGAACATGGTATCGTACCATTTTGCCTGTTCTTCGGGTGCGGGAGGTCCCTGTATGGTCCAGTCATTTGGAACATTCATTGAGCCCTTGGTTGATTTACAGCCTGCTTCGGCAAAGAAGAAGGGCTTATTAAATTTTCTTACTACGGCTTCGATGCGGTCAAGCTGTGCTTCCCAGTCATTTATGGGATAATAGCCGCTTGAGCAGATGTAGTCCACACAATCCCACCAGGTAACATTGTCCTCCTGATATTTATCGGTATTGTAAGTGAGAGGTCCATGATAAATCTTTCTTATTTCGGAAATAACGTTTCGCCACTCCTCTTCCCTGTGCTCCGACTGAACCATTTCGCAGCCGGCTATGAACATGTCACAGCCTGTATCCTCGGCAAGAGCAGCGTAATGAAGCTGGAAATCCGTATATGCCTTAAACCATATTGACCATTTGGGTTCACAGGGAACATCCTTGTCAAAGAAACAGATATGTGCTCTCCAGGTTCCGTTCTTACAGTTGACGGTAGGCTTGATGGCAACCTTCAGTCCCTTGGAATGAATGTATGCGATCATTTTTTTCAGTTCATCATCTCTAAGGTTTGCCGGAGAAGTGTAATCGATCTCCTGAGACTGAGGAGTTTCCTGAAGCCCGTTCGGAACCAGGATTATGTAATTGGCTCCGGTTCCTTCAATGAGTTTATCAAGACTGTCATATGCCTGTTTCTTTTCAAATGAGCCTGCTCCGGCAAAAGCTCCGTAAGTGATTCCCTTAATGTATTCCATGTCAGTTCCTTTCTGCTCCTGTATGTTCAGAGTATTCGGTAATAAATACTTCTTTCGAATTTAAAAAGTGTTGGGTAAGAAATTATGACTGATATTGTACATAATTTATACCGGAATAATACTCTTTACAGTTCATTGCACATAAGCCTTTTCATTTATGTTGTGTAATGAAGCTTCCTCACTGCTTTCCTTATTTTTTTTGATGACCGGTCTGTCAACCACCTTTATTGTCTTCCATTTACCCTGTCTGTATCTTATGAGACTTGCAACACCGGTAATAAACCATGTAAGAGCCGTTGACCACCATATACCCCACTTTCCGACGGAAGGTATAAGTACAAGTGTGTTGGAGAAGACTATTCTTCCCGCAACCTCTACGCAGCCGTTTATCATTGAGTAAACCGAATCACCCGCTCCGTTGAGCATTCCCCTTACGACGTAGATAACACCGAGGGCAATATAAAACCATGAGGTTATCTTAAGTGCCTGTGTGCCTAAATCTATTACCTGTGCATCTGATACAAATATTCTCATAATAATGTTACCGAAGACATGGAAAACAATAAGCAGTAGCAGACTGAAGGCTGTGATCATCAGCAGGGAATTTATAAGAGCCTTTTTAACCCGGTCAAGCTTGCCTGCTCCGATATTCTGTCCCGTAAAGGTTGAAAGTGCAAGTCCGAGAGAGTTAAACGGCTGATTTACCAGCTGCTCAATACGTGAGGTTGCGGTGAATGCAGCCACTACCACTGAACCGAAGGTGTTTACTACACTCTGTAATGCAACACAGGATATTGCTATCAGTGATGCCTGCATTGCCAGAGGAAGGCCGATACGATAACATTTACCGACTATCCTTGCATCATAGTTCATTTCATCCCGGTTTATGATAAAGTAAGGATTTTTCTTTATCGCATATGTCAGGATTCCTACCGCGGCGAGTATCTGAGCTATGATCGTTGCATAGGCAACGCCCCTGACCCCAAGCCCGAAGATTATAACATAAACAAGATCCAGTACGACATTTATGATGCTGGAAGCGATCAGGAATAAAAGGGGTGTCTTGGACTCCCCCAGAGCCATGAGTATCGATGCTATACCGTTCTATGATGCAATGGCCGGTATACCAAGACATGCAATCTGCATATATAAGGT
>JAEEHY010000111.1 GCA_016281085.1 Lachnospiraceae bacterium | reverse complement strand
CCATTTCAAGCATTTTTTCAAAAGGAATGCTGTCGGCAACGGCACCGTCCATATAGAGATTGCCGTTTATTCTTACCGGCTTGCAGACATAGGGCATTGAACCGGATGCTCTGAGTTCATCCATCTGTTCATATACGCTGTTAATCTTGATATATTCAGGTTCACCCGTATTCATGTTGGTGACTACGCAAAAGAAGGGTATATCCGATCTCTTGAATGCTTCGTCATCAATGGGATCCAGTTTCTTTGGAACCAGTTCATAGGCATATTCTCTGTCGATGATATCCCCGCTCTTAAGAAAGGGTAGTATTCCCATGTAATGTTTGTCCTTGTTGTATTTCTTACAATATCTTATGGCCCGGCCTTTTTGCCCTGTTATATAGTTGATGCCGAAGAGAGCACCGGCAGATACTCCCATAACACCATCAAAATGTATGTTGTTTTCCAAAAAGATATCAAGCACGCCTGCGGTATATAATCCCTGCATGGCGCCGCCTTCAAGTACAAGTCCGGTCTTCATATTGTATTTATTCCTTCATTAGATTCTGTAACAGCAAGAAAGATTGTAACGCAAAAGTGTGCTATTTACAACAGCAGGTGTTGGTAGGAATAACCGGCTGACGCGCAAATTGGTAAATCGAAATTTAATTTATTATAGAGTAATTACCCTAGACTATCCCCTCATACAGTTGTTTGGAGAGCGATTTTATTGGAAAATATTAGTATATTCCAATATGCGGAGGACAGTGTATGAGAGGGACAGGAAAAATAAATAAAAAGATTGCATTTGCGTTGGCATTGCTTATGCTTATATCACTGACTTTGTCAGGCTGTGGTAAGCAGGAGCCTAAGCCGGAAGCAGTGACTTCGGAGAGTGATACATCTTCGGCCACATACAGCAACGAGATAACAGCGCCGGAGAAGGATGAGAATGTTATCGAGCATTGGATCAACAATGAGGGTTATGTTGTAACCGTCGATGTAAATCATGATGATTACAAGACAGCGGAAGACCCTGTGGATGCACCGGAGAAACTTAGTGCAGATATGCGTGTCAATAATATACTCTCTGATTTTGACCCTAAGCGCGGTAAGTCAGAGCTTAATCATCCGGATGGTATAGCATCTGACGGTCAGCATTTTGTTGTATGTGATACATGGAATAACAGAGTACTAATCTGGAATTCTCTGCCTACAAGTAATGTACCGGCGGATGTGGTAATCGGTCAGAAGGATTTTGAGTCATTCACTGCGGGAGGAGAACTTGATGAGCTTAACTGGCCTGTTGGCGTCACTTTTGCAGGTGAGAGACTGATAATATCCGATACGCACAATAATCGACTTATGGTGTATGACAAGGTGCCGACAGAGAATGGTGCGGCAGCTGACCATGTTATTAAAGCTGTCACTGCTGAAGATGATATGTTGTGGCCTTGGGCTGTATGGAGTGACGGTAAGAGACTTATCGAGACCAATACGTCAATCGGTACCATAGCTTTTTGGGATGATCTGGATGCTGCCATAGCGGGAGCTTATGCGGATCATGTGATAGATACAGGCGGAACACCCAGAACTGTCATAACAGACGGAGATTATCTTATCATAAGTGATCATAATCTAGGCCGTCCGAGAGATAATGATAAGGCAGAGAGTATTGCGGGAAGCCACGTATGGTTGCATTATCCCGATGAAGGACAGGATCCCGATTTTTATATCGATCTACAGGTTGGCGGAACGATTATAGACGGTAATCTCTATACATTGGCTCAGAATGATGCATGTCTTCGAATATATGACGGCCTGATAGACAGCCCGGATGAAAAGAGTGTTACTACTCTGACAACAAATCTTGAGTATTTCCGAAGTGCCGATTACAATCCTATCCTCTATGTAGATGGTAAGACATATATCTCATATTTTAACAGTAGCATTATCGCGATATATGACGGAAAAGTAACCGAAGAAAACTATATGAATCCCATGGGATTCATTGGAAGCGAAGAGAACGTCAGGAGTGCCGGTGTGCTCAGAGGACAGTACCAGAATCCGGTGCCCGGATCAGATGGTACAAGCCTTGCATTTATCGACGATTATAATGGCCTTATAGGTATTTATAAGACTATTCCCGACAGTGACAATGCGATGCCGGACTTTGTATATCATTTTCCGCCGGATTGGGATTCACCCATAGATATGGTGGTGGATAAGTACGGCAGAATGTTGGTATTGACGGATTCATCGTTGCTTATCTGGAATCATATTCCTCTTTCAGGTGAACTCTATGATAAGAGAATAGAATTCGATCACGTCATAGGGCGAGAACGCTCAAGGATAGAAGTGTGTGATGAGGGAATACTGCTATATTCCGAGAATGACAAGAAGTTATACAAACTTCCTCTTTCAGAAGCGGCAAGTTCCTTTGATAATGCCTTATGCAGTGCTGATGCGGAATGGATTGTGGGTCTTAGCTGTGACGGAAAATATGCATTCTTAACCGCAGAAGAAGATAAAAAGGTAATAGTCTACAATGTATCCGATCTGAGTGTATATGGTGAAGTATACAGTGCAACAAAGATTCATAAGGAAGGCTTTCATCCGACCTTTGAGATAACTAAGGATGCCATTCATCTACCTAACGGACAGTTCCTTGTGGCTGACCAGAATGAGATCAGAGTATGGGATTCTCTTGATGCGGCCATCGATGACAGAGACTTTACCAACTGTATCGCACTCGGAACGCTTGATGACTATGTTGTAAAAACAAGGCATGAGGGTGTTGAAAGAGATGAATTCCGTGATATTGCCACCGACGGTTCACTCTTTAAGCCTACATTTTTGGCATATTCCCATGGACACTTATGGGTAGGTGAATACAAATTCAGTTCACGTCTGGTAAGATATGATATCAAATATGACGGCGAAGAAGCGGTGACAGAGCAGGCGGAAGCAGATGAACCGGAAGATAAAGAGGTAAGCAAGGGCAGTAGCGAGTACGATATGCTCGTATCACAGACTATGGCTACCAATGGTACGATGACACTTACCTCCCCTGCAAATGCTACGATTGATATGGAGCTAACCAATGATTTTACCATAGATTGCGCGGGACATGATTTGACGATATCCGGTAAGATCAGATTGCGCCGAGGAGAAAGCAGTACGATGACCATTATCAATCCGGGTAAATTGGACTTAAGTAATCTCGCATTTGAGAAGCCGGCTAATGTATCGGTCGGCGGTGACACGGATTACTTACTGGTGGTAACAGGAGAGAATCTGGATATAGTTCCTCCTTCCGAAGTACCTGTAGGAAGCCGTAAGGAACGCACAAAAGGCTTCTTCTATGAACCGAAGAGTTCGTCTGTTGCTGTTCGTTACGGAGGACAAGAATAATAAGATGAAGAACAGGGCAGTATATGCGGCCCTGTTCTTTTATTAATATCCTTTATTTCCGTCGAAGTTTTGGCTGAGTTGTGCGACTATAGGAAAAGTTGTATTATTTTTATATGACTATGAAGAGATTACGAAGCAATAACATAATAGTGCTCCTGGTGATAGGATTGTCTTTCCTGTGGACGGGATCGGCTTTCTTATCATGGGTATATAATATTGCGGATATTCTTGAAAAGCAGGGAATGATATCTTCGCTGGAATTCCTTACAGAAGGGGTTGGATATGTATTTCAGGCTATAGGAATGCTGATAGTATGTCTCATTATGCGAAATATCACAAAGAAATCTGATTATGATAAGACGACTGACAGGGGCTTCAAGTTATCATTTGCAGTAGTCAGTTTTGCTGACATTGTACTCACATATGTATGCATGACGGTGGGAACGCTGACATCAGTACTTATCTTTGGATACATCCTCAATGTTCTTCACGGAATAGTTGCAGCCTTGTATATATACATGTTGACCTTCTATGTGGATATGAACAGACGCGCCATTGTTTTTGGTCTGGGATATTCCATCGGTTCCATTGGTTCATATCTTATATCAATCATTGGAGATTCCAATTTTTTAACAGACACACGTGTAGTCTGCATATATGTTGTTATAGTTTTGATTATTACAGCGGTATTATGTTTCAGCAGTGTCGGTTATCAGTCATCGCTTTATTCGCTTTTTAATAATGCTTCCGTAGCTGACACAGGCAGTAAAAATGTTTCATATGATAACGATCCTTACATGAATAAGAAAATTGCGGTAAGACTTCTTGGACTTGCAACTGCTGTTGTTATACTCTTAAGTCTTGTAAAGGGAATCGGCTTCTATTTTGATTTCTCGGATGTATGGGCAGGAGGCATGTCTCTTGAATATACCAGAATGTTCTATGCAATAGGCTTGATTGTTGCGGGTATAATTAATGATCTTAACAGAAGATGGGGTGGAATTCTTTGCGTAGCAGCGCTTGTATTTCCATTTGTGTTGATATGCCTTCACAGTGCATCTGTAAGCGGAATGATCTTATGGATAATCAATTACGCCGTTACAGGTCTCTATGTGGTGTATCGTGTGGTACTTTTCTCTGATATAGCATGGGAGTCTTTAAGATACAGGCCGTTGGGTAAAGAAAACTGTCTTGTTTTTGTTGCACCCTTTGGTCTTATGTTCGGTAGAATAGGTGACTTTATCAGTACTGCCGTAGGCATTAAGCTTTCTTCAACACCAATTGTACTTAACATATTTGCTGCAATTATGTTTATCATAACTGTAGTAGTGTTCTTATCTATGTTTGTTCGCCTGTACCTGGGCAATATGACTATGCATGCCATAGTTAGTGACAGGGGCGGAGTACAGACTTCTTCTGAGACAGTTCGCCCCGGCTTCTCCGATCAATATGGTCTTACAGATCGTGAGACGCTGGTTCTTTTCCATATCACAAACAAGTTATCCAATAAGGAGATTGCATCCGAACTCTTTGTTCAGGAATCGACAGTCAAGTATCACGTCAAAAATATCCTTAGAAAGACGGGCTGCTCAAACCGACACGAGCTCAACAGCCTGTATGATAGCTATAATAAATAAAAACTATCCCTATACTTGACATATCGGCTAAGGTTACGAAGACTGCCAACAGCACCAGGATTGAATTCAATAAACCGCAGTCTCTGAAAGTGAAGACAGATCTTCACACGACGGTACCCAAGGGCACAAAGATAGTTAAGCTTTATCTCGTCGACAAAGATGGTAATAAGACATATATGGGGGATCTTAAACCTACTTCGGAAGGACATGTAATGTTCCTTCTTAAAGAACTTGGAACTTATGAGTTAGTTTATTAAAAGAATATTTTTTGATTAAGAAACCGGGCAGCATGCGCTGCTCGGTTTCTTTTGCGCTATGGAACTGTGCGCTGTTGTG
>JAEEHY010000010.1 GCA_016281085.1 Lachnospiraceae bacterium | reverse complement strand
GCAGGTTTTTCTATCAGGACTTCCGACATTACCGGAGTTGCAGGCATTACCGGGACTTCCGACATTACCGGTCCGGTCTCTGCTTCCGGTTCCGGTGTAAATACCGGTAACGGTTCTGCCTTCTTCCTTACTACCTTCTTAACTACTTTCTTTGCAGGTACTTTTACAGGTGCAGGTTTTTCTATCGGGACTTCCGGCATTACCGGGACTTCCGGCATTATCGGGACTTCCGACATTACCGGTCCGGTCTCTGCTTCCGGTTCCGGTGTAAATACCGGTAACGGTTCTGCCTTCTTCCTTACTACCTTCTTAACTACTTTCTTTGCAGATGCTTTTGCAGGTGCCGGTGTTTCTATCGGAGCCACAGTCACTACCTGAGTTGCTGGAATTATCGGTTCCGGGACTGCTTCCGGTTCCGGTGTAAATACCGCTACCTGTTCTGCTTCCGGTTCCGGTGTAAATACCGCTGCCGGGGCTGCCTGCTTCCTTACTACCTTCTTAACTACTTTCTTTGCAGGTGCTTTTACAGGTGCAGGTGTTTCTATCGGGGCCGCAGCCACTACCGGGGCTGCTACAACTACCGGTTCCGGGACTGCTTCCGGTTCCGGTGTAAATACCGCTACCTGTTCTGCTTCCGGTTCCGGTGAAAACACCGCCATCGGTTCTGCTTCCGGTATATACGAAGGTTCCGATCCTGCTTCAGCTGTAAATACCGGTGTCGGTTCTGTTTCGGCTGTAAATACCGGTAACGGTTCTGTTTCGGCTGTAAATACCGGTAACGGTTCTGTTTCGGCTGTAAATACCGGTAACGGTTCTTCTTCGGGTATAAATGCAGGTGTAGCCGCAGCTGCAGGCTCAGGTATAAACTCTGCTGCCGGTGACGCCTGCTTCCTTACCACCTTCCTGACTACCTTCTTCGCAGGAGCCTTTACGGACTCTGCCATAGGCATTGCTGTCGATGTTACTTCAGGTACTGCTTCCTGCTCCTCATGGTTACCGATGTCTGCAAGATACTTATGCCTTTCATCATCAGACATAGTCTTCCATTCATCTCCTGCCAGCTCAAGTTCAACAAGTGTAATATCGCGACACCTGGGGCATTTTATTGATTTTCCATGTACAGTTGTTCTGCAAAAGCCCATACATTTCGGGCATACATACAATAAATCCGCCACAGCGTTTCCTCTCAACAAAATATAATTATTAGTATTTTAGCATACTTTCATCGAAAAGAAAAGTCTGACAGATTTGTATGATAGTTTTGACCGTTAACATATGCAGTGGTATACTGAATTGAACGCTTACTGATTTGACATATTGCTTCATGGTAATTGTTCTGACAGTTACCATCCGCAATCGTGTGCATCAATTTATTTCATTTACCATATATCTTAAACAAGGGGAAGTGGGATGAACATTCTGTTATTTCTGATAATCATTCTTGCATATATAGTTTTTATCGGTATCGCAAACGAAAAGCTCCTGCACATACAGTCGGACATTGCACTGATACTCTTCTCGCTGCTGTTGTCACTGTTGCTTGCACTGCTAAGATATCTTATCCCCGGATCCGGCCTGTCATCATTTATCGACAATCTAGGAGATTTCGGATTTGAGGAATACCTTATGGACGGTGTGCTGTGTTTTATGCTGTTTGCCGGCGCAGGTAAAGTCAACATGGGGAAGTTCCGCCAAAACCTTAAACCCATATGTCTGCTCGCACTGCTGACAACACTGATATCATCCTTCCTGTACGGAACACTCTTCTATGTTATGGCATCTCTGTTTAATATCCCCATGGATATATGGACCTGTATACTTTTGGGATGTGTTGTATCACCGACCGATCCGATAGCCGCAACCGGAATCCTGAACAAGATCGGTCTTTCCAAAAATGTATGCTCGGTTATCGAAAACGAATCCCTGTTTAACGACGGAACCGGTGTGACCCTGTTCATATTTGTGCGCTCACTTATAATACACAGCGGGGACAGCAATTTCGCAGTACTGATGTTCAAGGAAATATTCGGTGCTTTTGCTGTTGCAATAACCATATCCTGGCTGTTGTTCAAGCTCATGAAGCTGACACGCGATCCGGTCAAATATATCCTGATCTCACTGCTCGATGTATCTTTAGTTTACATAATATGCGAGCATCTCGGATTTTCGGGAGTTATAGCATCGGTAGTGTGCGGAATGTTCTTCTCGTACTCAATGGACAGTATTGAAAGAAGTGTACAGGTTATTGATCCTCACAACTTCTATGGCGACTTTTGGGAAATACTTGAAAGCATACTTAATTCCGTTCTTTTTGTAATGATAGGTATGCTCGTGCTGAACCTCACGATAAGCAGACACGCTCCGATCGTAATCCCTGCTGCCCTTATCATACTGGTACTGTCCCGTGCGATCGGTGTTTTCATAAGCAGTATCCTAACCAAAAACAATATTCCCGGGAATTACAACCTTCAGGAATTCGTTGTGCTAATGACATGGTCAGCTCTTAAAGGCGGACTGTCACTGGCACTTGCAATCGAAACGGAACAGTATCTTCCGGGTGATGTATTTAACATATTTATGAACGTTGCCTACGTAACTATATTCTTCACTGTACTTGTACAGGGACTTACTGTCAAAAAGGTCTATTTCGCTCTGGAGAAACATAAAGCATCACGAATAGCATCTACCAGGAAATAAATCACCATAACTTAAAACCTCTGAACGCAGACGGTGAAATCGGCGGATATTAAAGACAGGACACAGAATACAGACATAGTGTAATTGAAAGGAAATCCATATGAAAATCATAATAGTCGGTCTGGGGCAGGCAGGAACAACACTGGTCAAGGAGCTTGCAAACGAGCATTACGATATTACGGTAATTGACAAGGAACGAAGCCTTGTAGACAGGATAACGGACAAATACAATGTCAACGGTATCACCGGAAGCGCTGCTTCCAAGGAGACACTGCTTGCCGCAGGTGCTGATACCGCAGACATTATCATAGCACTCACTCATGTTGATGAAATAAACCTCCTAAGCTGCATGCAGGCCAAAGCACTCGGAACGTGCAAGAGCGCCGCAAGACTACTGTCAGCTGATTTTGTAAGGGAATCCGTTTCTCTGAAAGAACAGTACAGCATTGATTATTTCGTAAAACCCAAGCTGGATATAGCCGAGGAAATATACCGCAACATCGGAATGCCCGGGTTCATGAAGCTGGAAGGCTATTGGGGAAAAGACCTTCAGATAATCGATGTCAATGCATTGGATGACTTCCCCTTAAACGGCAAGACACTGTCTGAAATAAGGCAAACCGACAATGTAAATATGCTCGTGGTTGCAGCGGCAAGGAATGACAGGCTCTTTATCCCCGGCGGTGATTTTGTCATAAAAGAAGATGACAATCTTAGCATCGTTGCCGCAAAAGAGGGACTGAACAATACTCTGAAGAGCCTTGGAATAAGCAGGAAACCGGTCAAACGCATTGTCATTGTCGGAGGAGGGATAACCGGTGAATATCTCATGGATATGCTCAGGGGTGATAAGAAAAATGTTACCATTCTTGAACACGATGTTCACAGATGCCGTGAATTGATGGAGAGATATCCGGAAGTACGTGTGGCATACTCCGGAGGAGAAATACTGGATGTTCTCGAGGAAGAGCATGTATCTGAGGCTGACTGTGTCATATCACTTACCGACAATGATGAAATAAATCTGGTTATAAGCATGTTCAGCTGGTCATGCAGGATACCTTCGATCATTACCAGAGTAGACCGTCCCGAGCATGTCAAGCTGCTCCACCGTGTAAACATCGATATATCCGTTTCCGCCACCGAACTGTCTGCCCTTAAGATGATACGCTTCATAAGGAACTGTGAGATAGGAAACACAGGCAGCGGAATAGGCAAGTTCTACAACATTGCAGGCAACAGAGCGGAGATCATGGAATTCACCGCTTCCGATGATTTCCCTGCACTTAACATCTTACTTGCAAACAAGGATCTCCACCTTAAAAAGGATGTGATCATAGCCTGCCTTATAAGAAACGGGGAAGCTGTCATCCCATCAGGCAATTCATGTATCATGAGCGGGGATAAGGTAATAATCGCTTCATCCAAGGCAAATAAAATACGTAACCTGAACGGGATTTTGCGATAAAATCCCCCATAACATCCGGGATTATACGATGATGTCCTCCATAACATCAAGGATCACCACCTGTATTGTCTTAAGCAGAGTAAGAACAAGAGCCGTTGATGCAACTATTAATTCAACCGAAATAATATCCATAATAAAACTCCTTCCTGATTTCGTTTGTTTTCAGAAAGGAGTTTATCATATCACTGAAAAATAAATGTCCGTCTTATGTCTCTCATATACAGAACGTATGTTTGTTTTAATCCACCCTGATATCCGTTATGGCACATTCGTCCCCCGTGATCGCGGCATAAACAGTTCCCGGATCATCGAGTATCGTTGTGACATTGTGTATCTCTATTCCGATATTCTCAGTGGCTATTGAGATCTTCTTGCCCCTTCTCGTAAACCTGACCTCACACTCATAACCCTTTCTGTTCTTTAACTTCCAGTCATCCCAGCTGACAAAGTCCGTATTCTTCTTCATACTGAATGAGTTATGCGCGTATTCTTTATTACCGTCATCTTCACCGTTAAGCTTTATAAAAGCATACTCCCTGTATCCTCTGCCGTTCAACGTACCGTCATCCGAGGCATACAGAACGATATACGGACAATGCCATACGAGGGATGCCGTGGGAAGGCTCATTGTGTGGAAATTAAACCTCAGCATATCCTTAACCGGCACACCGGGTGTGGTAACCGACCTTGTACCTTCTATCTGCATATTGGGAAGATCGGATTCTATGCGGTCTATATAGTTTATCTCATCGGAAATCCTCGGAATATCCTTCTCAGAAGCTATGACACCCGTCTTCTCAACTTTAATATCGCTAATACGACAATTCTCACCCGTCAGCCCCACATATGCCCACATCGAACCGCTCGGCAGAGCTATGATAACATCAATCTCCTTGGCATCACAGCTGAGCTTCAGGCGAAGATGATCGTTGTACCTCAGCGTCCTTATTACATAGTTATTTCCCTCATCACCGTCATTGTCATCAATCGTGACCCTTATGTTGCGTGCCATTGTCGAAACATAATGCCCGTCAAACCATACCTCCGCATACTCGGTGTATTTGTATGCTCCTATGGTTTTATCCTGATTATGTACATGCGCATCATATGAATCAAAAATGATGATCGAAGGCATCGAAAAATCAGTCTCTTCCTCTTTTTCACTGACAGCCGTGAAGCTTATCAACGTCTCCTCCGTATCTATGACTATACCCGAGGTCACCCTGCTCCTGTACTCCTTCACCGACAGCTCGGTCTCAAGCTCAGTTTCTGAAGTACGTCCCTTCTCACGCATCCCGTAATTCGTGTCCATATCAATAAGCCGTACCATCGCATTTGCAAATCCGGGATCAAACTGACTTCCTGCTTCCCTTACGAATTCCTCACGTACAAACGGCTGCGGCAGGGCCTCACGGAAGCTGTTCTTTGACGTCATCGCATCATACGCATCCGCAACGGCTATCAGTCGGGCTATCCTGGGTATACTTTCGCCCATAAGACCATCCGGGTATCCTTTCCCGTCATATCTCTCCTTAACATATCTGGCCCCTATATTGAGTCCCGGATATTCATGTATTTCCGACAAAATCTTGTTTCCGATAAGAGGCTTCTGCTTCAATATTTCACGCTCTTCATCCGTAAGATCCTTTTCTTTATTTATAATGCTTTCCGGAATATCGATCTTGCCCACATCATGCAGAAGAGCAGCGTAATAAACCGTATTGCATTCCTCTTCATTCATTCCGTCATACTCTGCAAGGCGTCTGGCATAATCCGCAACTCTCTTGGAATGATCCTTGGTATAAGCATCCCTTTCGTCAATTGCGGATACGAAGGCGGTCACGGTCTGGTCAAACAGACGCTCCATATGGATACGGTTCTCTTCAAGATGCTCCATTTCCCGCTTATGTGCCAGCCTTACCCTGTCATTGATATCCAGATAAGCAAAAATATACAGACCGATCGACATAAGCACCATAGCCATATTGGTAAG
>JAEEHY010000110.1 GCA_016281085.1 Lachnospiraceae bacterium | reverse complement strand
TAATTGAGTCCAGTTCATATCATTTCTCCGTTTGTTATCAAAAAATCCGCCAAACGGCGGATTTTTGAATGCAATTTCCCTGTTTACATTCAGGAAGTCATTATTATCGAAACTTCTTAGCCTTTGTAACTCTGATCGAACAGATTGTATTTAAGAATACAGTAGATCGCCCTGAAGCCATCCCTTACTCCTATTTTCTTACCCTCATTATAGGTTCTGGGATAGTAAGAGATCGGAACCTCATATATCTTGCAGTGCTTCTTGGCAATCTTCGCGGTTATCTCAGGTTCAAAACCGAACCGGTTCTCCACGATCGGTATGCTCTGTATGATCTCGCGTCTGAACATCTTATAGCAGGTTTCCATATCTGTAAGAGCAAGATCCGAAAAGAGGTTGGACATAAAAGTAAGGAACTTGTTGCCGGCGCTGTGATAAAATCTCTTGATCATATATTTCTCACTTCTTGCATAACGGCTTCCGTATACAACATCCGCATCTCCCCTTCCCGAAACAAAGGGTTCGATAAGCACATTATAATCCTTGGGATCATATTCACTGTCCGCATCCTGTACAACTACCAGATCGCCTGTTGCCGCCTGAAAGCCGTGTCTCAGAGCAGCGCCCTTGCCCATGTTCTTCTTATGATACAGCACCTTGTCAACTGTCTTGCCAATTTCGGTCTGAAGCATTTCCCTTGTACCGTCGGTCGAATAGTCATCCACAATTATTATCTCAATATTCTTAACGCCGCTCTCTTTAACCTCTCCGATTATCTTCTCAAGTGTATTCCTCTCGTTATAACACGGAATGACCACCGATAATTTAAGGGTTTCCTTATCCAGTTTCATATTTGTCTTCCTTTATATTCTTTTATCATAACTATCAAGGCTTGATATTGATCGAAATAGTGGTCTCGTTCACATTTGCCTCTATATCTCTTGTTACGGGTTCAGCCCATGCAGGATTACTGATGGTAAGCGTATACATACACGGTAACAGCGGAGCTATATCCGCGCTCTGTCCCGCATTTACCTCCTGATCCGTGAAGCCCGACAGCGAGATCGTCGTTCCGTCATAACCCATATTTACCACAAACTTGATCAGCGGGAACTTTACCAGAAAAACGCCTTCCTCCTGCGCCGAATACTTATCATTCGCAAGTTCCGATAAAAGTGCGGATCTTTTATCCGAATTGGTGGACATATAGGTAACAAAATGATCTACAACCGACTGCGGATAACCTTTAATACTTCCGCTGTCATCGGCATAGCCTATCTTACTTCCCACAAATGCAGTATCACCAGCTGCGATCGCCTTCTCCAGTTGAGTCAGCAGTTCATTGTACGATTCAGCCTGAGTGTATCCGTCCACACCGGCACCGCTGTCAAGGACCATGGTAGCTCCCGAAGTTGTACCTTCCGAAGCACCGCCGCCCGGAGCTCCTGCTGCAGATCCGCTTCCGTCCGCCGCTCCTGTATCTGATGCTGCATCATCACCGGTCTCACCGGACTGCTCACCGGCCGCCTTGGGAGGCGCCGGTAATTCGCTGCCATCCTCATCAAGTGCAGCTCCTGCCGGTTTACTCAGTTTACCCTGTACCGCATTGTCGTAAACATCCTTAAAAAGACCGTTATATGTCACCATTTCCTTGGGGATCACATATACTTTGCTTTTTCCTTTATGTGCAGTTCCGTATGCGATCACCGATATTAGAAGACATATAACCAGTATTCCCCCGAAAATGTATGCATTCACACCGGACAGACTCTCCACGAGTCCCTGAGGTACTCCGATGGGCATTCCCGTTCCCATCCTCCTGCCAGGTGACTCGTTCCCATCCCCAAACAATCGGTTTCCACGTTTTCCTGTTTCTCTTTCATCCGGCTCATCCGGAACAGGTTTTCTGTTTGGAACGCTGTTTCGGCCGACCGGTCTGCTGCGCATCTGCATATCCGGATCACGTCTCGCTGCACCCGCATCGGATCTGCCCTGCATGTTGTAACCCTGAGGTCCCTGTCCCTGAGGTTCTCTGAACGGAGGCATCCCCTGTCCCGGTTTCATATTGTTTACAGATCTTCCCTGCTGGCCGGGTCCCTGTTGATTAAAGCCCTGTCCTCCTGATCCCTGTATACCTCGTCCGGGATATCCCTGCATCGGCATTCCGTTCTGTCCCGGCATCATTCCCTGTCCGCGCGGCATCTGCCCCGGATTCACATTCTGCCCGGGCATGCCCTGCATCGGCATCCCCTGTCCGCGCTGCATTCCTCCGGCCGGTATTCCGTTCGGCTGTCTGCCCTGCATGTTGTAACCCTGAGGTCCCTGTCCCTGAGGTCCTCTGAACGGAGGCATCCCCTGTCCCGGCATCATTCCCTGCCCGGGCATCCTCTGCCCCGGATTTACATTCGGCCCGGACATGCCCTGCATTGGCATCCCACGCCCCTGCATACCCTGTGCATTTCCATCATTTCCATTGTTGTAATCCATAATGTTCTCCCACAACCCCTTATACACAAC
>JAEEHY010000109.1 GCA_016281085.1 Lachnospiraceae bacterium | reverse complement strand
TAACTATTCAGAACAAGCTCAAAATACTTCGTATTTTTCGCTGTTTTGGATTCATCCAATACATAAATTTATAAAATATGCCTCTATCATGCAAGCATGAGAGTCATATTTTAAAATTTATGTGCTGTTCTGAATAGTTACCTTCACTCTACGGTATACAGGATCTTCTCCTCACCGCTGTTTACATCTACGGAGAATACCGATGTTTTCGTTCTCCTGTAGGCCATTCTCCAGCCTATGTCATCTGCTTCGGAACGCTCAAGCTCATTGTATATACCGTACAGGATCCCGTCAACATATTCAATACATTCAACCTCGGAAACCATATTTCCGTCATCATCTGTTTCGTATCTCTTCATCGAAAGCTTCCTGCTCTCATTTTCAGGTACCTCATGAGCCTTACCCTCATTATCATACCATACGAGAACATCACCCTTTGCATATGAAGCGCCAAACGGTATTCCGTCTACGTCCTTATCGATCTTTCCTTCCTCAAGCACAACAAAAGGTGCATTATCATCTTCTTCCTCGAAATTGACGTCCGCTTCCTCACTCTTTAAGGAACCTTTCTCGCCTGCCCGGGCGGTCACGTAGAAAACGCTTGAAATGAAATGTCCCGTTCCCTGATAATAATGCTGGCTGAAATATACTCCTCCGTCATCACATACAGCATCCTTAACCTCTCCGGGATCACCTGTCCCGCCTTCGTTTGCATCGGAAGGGATATCCCCAAGTTCAGTGCTTGTCCTGGAGGAATAGTCATATTCAAACAGCTTGTGATCACCTGTCTCAAAGTCAAAGGTGGTATAATACAGCCTGTTCTTATCGCAGGCGATACACTCCATCACATGACTCTCGTCGACATCATATTCCTGTCCGTCTTCAAGGTATGCATGCAGCATATATCCGTCCTTATCGCCGTCGTAGTAACCTGTTACCACCACACTGCCGTCGGCCGCACCCTTCATTACCATTTCACCGGCGGAATACTTAGCGGCAAAATCACTGTTCATATCATAAATACCGAGCCTGTCGATCGGAGAATCCCCGCTGTTATCCCATTCATTCAGATACATGGTACTTCCTTTTATGAATATTCCCCTGTATCCGTGATCATCGAACACCTCTTTAGTCTCACCTGTTTTAGTATCATGAGAAACAAGCTTGGTAGGTCCGCTCTCGGTGTCAATATACTCGCCGAACAATCCGGCAACATCAAGTCCCTCCTTATCGGGAACCCTGAAAAATACCCTGTCATCCAGCTTGACAAAATGAGCTCCGTTGTTCTCAGGCTTACCCGTAAAAGATATGCCCGTATCTGCTGTCTGTTGTACATCGCCGCTGTCTTCTTCCTCTTCAAACACGATATTGGATGCAGTGTCATCTCCATCATCTTCTATCTCTATTACGGAGTCATTCAGTGTACCATCCGATGCTCCGTTATCTGACATCCCATCAGATGTCGTCTCACCTGTATCCGTTTCTGCAGTCACATTTTTTGATGCCTTATCCGAACATCCGGCAAGTACAACTCCCACCGCAAGAACTGACAGGATCGTTCTTATATATTTATTTTTCATCAGTATTCCTCATTTAATATATCCTTGTAACTATTCAGAACAAGCTCAAAATACTACGTATTATATACGTAAGACCTCAAAAGTTCAATAGTCATTTTGACAGTTCCCAGAAAGCCACCGCACTTGCCGCTGCAACATTAAGGGAATCCACGCCATGAGCCATCGGTATTTTCACGGTATGGTCACATTCATCGATCACCTGCTTCGGTAATCCGTAACCCTCATTGCCCATTATGATCGCGATCTTATCATATTCCTTAAGAAGTTTATCGGATACAGATACCGAGTCATCCGAAAGTGCCATAGCAAGCGTCGTATACCCGTTACTGCGCAGAAGATTTATTACATCATTATTTCCGTAATGTCCGGACCCATCCGATCCGGCAGGTTTATGATCATTTCCGGTATCACAGGTTTTGTCTGTATTGTCCCTGCTGCCTGCATACGTCCATGGTATCGAAAACACAGTTCCGACACTCACCCTGGCGGCACGCCTGTACAGCGGATCGGCGCAGTCGGGTGTAAGCAGTACCGCATCCACAAACATGGCTGCCGCAGAACGGAAGATCGAGCCCACATTGCTTGGATTCTCGACATCATACAGGAGCGTTACGCGTCTGTTGTTTCTGAGCATACTTTCTGCATCAGGCAGGGCATGCCTCTTCATAGCACACAGCACTCCCCGTGTCAGCTGATATCCCCTTATAGGTCCGAGTGCCTCATCACTCCCTATGTATACGGGCACTTCCGGATACTCCTTCTGTATACGCTCTGTCACATCTCTCCCATGCCCTGCCAAAGCCTCCTCACAGGTAAGCACTGACTCGGGCACATATCCGGCATCAAGAGCCCTCTCTATCACCATCGGGCTCTCAGCAATAAACAGTCCCATATCCGGTTCATATTTTGTTCTAAGCTGAGGTTCCGTAAGCCTTGCGTAGACATCAAGCCTCGGATCCGAATAATCTGTAATATGTTCCATATGTATTGATCCATTATCCTACTCTGATTTCTGTTCATTACAGCTTAGTAACTATTCAGAACAAGCTCAAAATACTTCGTATTTTGAGCTGTTTTGGATTCATCCAATACATAAATTTATAAAATATGCCTCTATCATGCAAGCATGAGAGTCATATTTTAAAATTTATGTGCTGTTCTGAATAGTTACACAGCTTATTGCAAGTATCGGACTTGCAAAAAGATCTGAAAAAATATAAAGTGGTTAAAAAGGTACTAAAAGAAATAAAGGTATAAAAGCATAATGAGTATAAAAATCTCTGTAATAATACCCGCATATAACATCGCCCCATATCTTGAGGACTGCCTGACCGGTGTCCTGGAACAGTCATTTAAGGATTATGAAGTCATCATTGTAAATGACGGTTCAACCGATGATTCGGCCGAAGTGGCACAGGCTTTAATATCAGGAGACGACCGGTTTCGTATCATAAACATACCACACGGCGGACTCAGTGCGGCAAGGAATACAGGGATAGCAAACGCTCATGGCAAATATATTTACTTCCTCGACGGAGATGACAGCATCAGAAAGGATACCCTGCAGCTCCTTTACTCCAATGCCGAAGCAAATGACCTGGACGTAATCCTGTTCTCCGCCTGCACCTTCACCGACAGCATAAACGAACTTAAAGACAGCGGGGAATACCGGTATAACGGCCATTACGAAGGTGTGTATTCAGGCAGCGTCCTGTCTGATGAGCTTGTAAGAAACAACGATGCACATCACTGCAGCAGCTGTATGATGATGACAAGACTTGATCACTTAAAGGAAAACAATCTGTTTTTCAATGAACAGCTGTCTTATTCGGAAGACAGCCTTATGTTCATCAGGCTGATCCCACTGTCCGGACGGATATCGGTACTTGACGAACCTCTGTATATGAGAAGATACCGCAATGGTTCCATAACCACGAATACGGACAACCGGACGATCATAAACGATATGTGTACGCTCTACCTTGACGCCGACGCCTTCATAAACAGCACCGCAGGAATAAATACATCTCTTCCCTTATGGTATCTGGAGCTGTTTATAACCACGATAATGAAAAATCATGAACAGCTGTCCGTCAAAGACAGCCTTGTACTTCGTCATGCACAGCCACACGCTTTGAATATGTCCGTCAAACGATATAAGTATTTTCACAGCAAAAGGATCGCTCTGTTTATGAGAAGCCTTCTTCTCTACAGATTATACAGTTTATTCTATCGCCGAAAATGATCAGGCTGTAACCTTACCTGAGTTTCGATCGCATGATAAATATCGGTCGGTTCAGGAACTCACCCAGTAAATCATCACGTTCAATATTATTATCATTAAGGTTCATATAAGAAATTCCGCCCTCACTGCGAACAGGTACTCCCATGTGCAATATATCCCATTTATCACTCATATTCTCTCTGACATAATCGATCATTTCGCGCTTGGTCCCGTTTTCAAACAGACAATTTTGTACATCACCCATCCAGTTGAAGCCAAGCTGAAATACAAGATATTTACATCTTGCGGCAATCGCATTAACAGATGCTGCTATCTCTTCTTTTACATGAGATATATCCTCCGCTCTTCCAAAATCTGCTCCAAGATGATGCAGTACATTCAGGCATAAAATGATATCATATGATCTTCCGGTTTTCTCAAAATCAAAGTACCGGTCATATACTCTTATATCCTCCCTGTACAGTTCACTTGCAATACGTACAAACTCTGCGTGATCCGGATTGCCTTCGTAATACTCAACATTTCCGCCAAGTTTAGCCAGTTCAAAAGTAAAGAACCCGGTATTCCCTCCCACATCGGCAATCAGCTTATGGTTGACATCCACATATCTTAATATATAATCCAGTCTCTCCCTTTCATGCCGGTCACGCCTTCTGCCATAGGCTGTCCCGGTTGTGATGATCTTTGCTATTTCATCCGGGAGTCTTTGATAACCCGAATGTTTTCCGGCTTTTTCATAAAGCCCGGTCAGGGTCTCCCCATACTTATCCTTCGCTTCTTCAATAAATATGTTTATTGTATCCGGCCGGTTATATATGTCATATTTCCTGTACCTGCCGATCTCACTTATAAACCTGTCACAGCTTCTGTGCATAATGCAGCTTGTATCATTTATCTCAATGTCCCTTATCCCGGTTGACCAATAGTATTTAACCGTATCATCTATCCCTGTTTCCGTAACAGAATCAATAAAACCCATATCCATAAGAAACGCTTCGAATATAGGAACATGCGCATCGACAAACAGCTGGGAAGGTCCCCAGAACCGCGGATTGGCCTCTATCATATAGCAGCCGCGTTCATTGATCCTGAGCTCTATCATGATAATCCCGAAGAAGCCTTCATCTATGAGCATTTTTTCATATCTGTCCGCAATTTCCGTGTTATGATGATCCGCACATTCTGCTGCGATCATCGATCCTCCGCCTTTTAGCTGTATCAGATTTCTCTGCGAGAAACAGATGACCTTCTTATCCCGGGAAATATAGTATAAAAGATATATACTTTCCCCCTCTATATATTCTTCGTAAAAATAATCCCCGACATTGCAGCTTTCCCTGAAGAGATCGTATTCCTCCCTGTCAGTGACCAGAACAGGCGCCACCTTCCTTCCGTTCCTCTGGGTATAACATCGGGTCTTTGCCACAAAAGGG
>JAEEHY010000108.1 GCA_016281085.1 Lachnospiraceae bacterium | reverse complement strand
TTGGGAAGACCGCACTGATATATCTTGAGCTCGGGACCAACGACGATAACGGAACGGCCCGAATAGTCAACACGCTTACCCAGAAGGTTCTGTCTGAAACGTCCGGACTTACCCTTAAGCATGTCGGACAACGATTTAAGTGCCCTGTTACCGGGTCCTGTTACGGGACGTCCACGTCTTCCGTTATCTATGAGCGCATCTACCGCCTCCTGGAGCATCCTCTTCTCGTTACGAACGATGATATCCGGAGCTCCGAGCTCAAGCAGTCTCTTAAGACGGTTGTTCCTGTTTATTATCCTTCTGTACAGATCATTAAGGTCAGACGTTGCAAAACGTCCGCCGTCAAGCTGTACCATGGGACGAAGATCGGGCGGAATAACGGGGATGGCATCCATTATCATCCACTCGGGCTTATTTCCCGATCCTCTGAATGCTTCAACAACTTCAAGCCTCTTAATAATCTTGGCACGCTTCTGGCCGGTAGATTCCTTAAGGGCTTCCTTAAGTTCAATACTCTCGCCTTCGAGATCGATATCCATAAGGAGCTCCTTAACTGCCTCGGCTCCCATTCCCACGCGGAACTTATTTCCGTGTGTTGCCCTTGCATCCTGGTACTCCTTCTCTGACAATACCTGCTTGTACTTAAGCTCGGTATCGCCGGGATCAAGAACTATATAGTTGGCAAAATAAAGTACCTTTTCAAGTGTCCTTGGTGACAGATCAAGTATGAGACCCATACGGCTGGGGATCCCCTTGAAATACCATATGTGTGATACCGGTGCTGCGAGCTCGATGTGCCCCATACGCTCACGACGTACATTGGCCTTGGTCACCTCAACGCCGCACCTGTCACAGATAACTCCCTTATAACGTATCTTCTTATACTTACCGCAATGACACTCCCAATCCTTGCTGGGTCCGAATATTTTCTCACAGAACAGACCATCCTTCTCAGGCTTGAGAGTTCTGTAGTTGATCGTCTCGGGCTTCTTAACCTCTCCTCTGGACCACTCTCTTATCCTCTCGGGAGATGCCAGTCCTATCTTAATTGCATCAAAGGTTATGGGCTGGTATCCTTCTTTATTTAAATCCGGCATCTTTTTTCCTCCACAATTATACTGTACACTACCGCTCCGTGATACTCCACGCGATCTTACTCGTCTGTATCATCGAAGCTCTCATCATCATATCCGTCGTCTTCATAATGGTCATCATAACCATCATCCTCAACATTGATGAGTTCCTCGTTTTCATCAAACTCCTGTGTAGTGTAGCCGCTGTTCGCAAATGATTCCTCATTTCTGTAGTTCCTTGAATCTCCTTCTATTACGGAACGAAGATCCGTATTCTCATATTCTGAGGACTCTACGATCTCAACCTCTGTATTGTCATCACGCAGTACACGCATATCAAGACCGAGTGACTGAAGCTCACGAAGAAGAACCTTGAAGGATTCGGGAATACCCGCTTCGGGAATATTCTCTCCCTTGATGATGGCTTCATAGGTCTTAACACGTCCCACAACATCATCGGACTTAACCGTAAGTATCTCCTGAAGTGTATATGATGCACCGTATGCCTCGAGCGCCCATACTTCCATTTCTCCGAAACGCTGTCCGCCGAACTGTGCCTTACCACCGAGAGGCTGCTGTGTTACCAGTGAGTACGGTCCGGTTGAACGTGCATGTATCTTATCATCAACCAGATGGTGGAGCTTAAGGTAATGCATGTGTCCGATCGTTACGGGACTGTCAAAATACTCACCCGTACGTCCGTCACGTAAGCGGACCTTTCCGTCTCTGCTGATAGGAACACCCTTCCACAGTGCACGATGATCCCTGTTCTCCGACAGATATTCCATAACCTCGGGAAGCAGCTCGTCCTTATGTCTCTTCTCGAACTCCTCCCACTCAAGGTTAACATAGTCATTTGCAAGATCCAGCGTATCCTGGATATCATCCTCGTTTGCGCCGTCAAAGACAGGTGTAGCAACATTGAAACCGAGCGCCTTCGCAGCAAGTGAAAGATGGATCTCAAGTACCTGTCCGATATTCATACGCGAAGGAACACCCAGAGGATTAAGCACTATGTCCACAGGACGGCCGTTAGGAAGATACGGCATATCCTCTACCGGAAGCACGCGGGATACAACACCCTTGTTACCATGACGACCGGCCATCTTATCACCGACTGAAATCTTTCTCTTCTGTGCAATATATATACGAACGGATTCATTAACTCCCGGAGGAAGCTCATCTCCGTTTTCTCTTGTAAATATCTTGGCATCCACAACGATACCGTATTCGCCGTGAGGAACCTTTAACGATGTATCCCTTACCTCTCTTGCCTTCTCACCGAAGATGGCACGAAGCAGTCTCTCCTCTGCAGTAAGCTCTGTCTCTCCTTTGGGTGTAACCTTACCCACAAGGATATCTCCTGCACGAACCTCAGCACCGATCCTTATGATTCCTCGCTCATCAAGATCCTTGAGCGCTTCCTCACCAACGCCCGGTACATCCCTTGTTATCTCTTCGGGACCCAGCTTGGTATCTCTGGCTTCGGCTTCATGCTCCTCGATATGTACAGATGTGTATACATCCTCCTGTACAAGCCTCTCCGAAAGCAGAACTGCATCCTCGTAATTGTAGCCTTCCCAGGTCATGAAAGCGATGAG
>JAEEHY010000107.1 GCA_016281085.1 Lachnospiraceae bacterium | reverse complement strand
TTGTTACTTCTGAACACGGAAAGACGCGGTCTCTCAGCAGTGCCGCTGAAACGGTTACGCATTCTTTTGTGCTTTTTAATACGAACTTCCGATCTTGATTTCTTACTAACCATTTTCACACACTCCTTATTTATTTCTTACCGGTCTTACCAACCTTGCGTCTTATAGTTTCATCAGCATACTTGATACCCTTGCCCTTGTAAGGTTCAGGTCTTCTCTTGTCTCTGATCTCGGCTGCGTACTGTCCAACCTTTTCCTTGTCGATACCCTTAACGGTTATCTTGTTCTGTCCGTCAAGAACAGTCTCGATACCTTCGGGATCTTCCATCTCAACAGGGTGCGAATAACCTAATGATAATGTAAGCTTCTTACCCTGCTTTGCAGCCCTGTAACCTACACCGTTGATTTCCAGGACCTTCTCATATCCGTTGGTTACACCTACGATCATGTTGTTGATCAATGTTCTTGTGAGACCATGGAATGATTTCATTCTCTTAAGATCGTTGGGACGGTTTACTGTTATGGTTCCATCCTCTACCTTGATCTCCATCTCAGGTACCATGACTCTTTCCAGTGTACCCTTAGGACCTTTTACAGTCACCTTATTATTTTCTGCCACCTCTACGGTAACTCCCGCAGGGATAGCGATTGGCATTCTTCCTATACGTGACATGCCCGTACCTCCTATATATTTTTACACTAATTACTACCTATACATTAAATCTCGATAATCCGTCCGCTACGCGTCCGCCGCATCTTCGATGCTACCGATTATCTCGATGTACGCTCGGGTGAAAACAAATACTCACTTCGTTCGTGCTTGTTTTCCGTCCTCGCTACAACATACCAGTACTTGCGTATTTATCTCTATATCAGACGCCTACCATACGAACGCAAGTACTTCGCCGCCTACACCTGCCTTGCGGGCTTCCTTGTCGGTGATAACTCCGTTGTTTGTTGAGATGATAGCTATTCCGAGTCCGCCGAGAACCTTGGGAAGCTCATCCTTACCTGCATAAACGCGAAGACCGGGCTTACTTATCCTCTTAAGACCTGAAATGATCTTCTCATTCTTGTCCTCGCCGTACTTAAGTGTGATGTGGATGTTCTTGAATGAACCCGCATCAACCAGTTCATATTTCTTGATGTAACCTTCATTTAAAAGAATTTCTGCAATAGCAAGCTTCATCTTGGATGAAGGAACATCTACTGTATCATGCTTAGCTGTATTTGCATTACGTATTCTTGTAAGCATATCTGCAATAGGATCACTTGTTGTCATTTATATTTCCTCCTTATTTACTCAACGAAGCTTATTACCAGCTTGCCTTTTTAACGCCCGGTATCTGTCCTTTGTATGCCAATTCACGGAAACAGATCCTGCATATTCCGTATTTTCTCAGATAAGCATGCGGACGTCCGCATATCCTGCAGCGATTGTACTCTCTTGTTGAGAACTTCTGCTTACGCTGCTGTTTTACCTTCATTGCTGTCTTAGCCATGAACGAATCCTCCTAATCTAATCAACCCTAACTACTTTGCAAAAGGCATGCCGAACTGTGCAAGCAGTTCCTTAGCTTCCTCATCTGTCTTTGCTGTTGTTACACAAATAACATCCATACCTCTAACCTTGTCGATCTTGTCATATTCGATCTCAGGGAAGATGAGCTGCTCCTTAATACCGAGTGCATAATTACCTCTTCCGTCGAATGCATTGGGATTAACTCCTCTAAAGTCACGAACTCGAGGCAGTGCAAGATTAACAAGACGATCCAGGAATTCATACATCTTCTCTCCGCGAAGAGTAACCTTACAACCTATAGCCATGCCTTCCCTTATCTTGAAATTGGCAACGGCGTTCTTGGCGCGTGTGATAACTGCCTTCTGACCTGTTATTGTCTCAAGATCCTTAACTGCTGACTCGAGTACCTTGGCATTATCCTTAGCTTCGCCAACACCCATGTTGATAACTATCTTATCAAGCTTGGGTACTTCCATAACGTTCTTGTATCCGAATTTCTTGATCATACCGTCAACGATCTGATCTTTATACAAATCTTTGTATCTGCTCAACGTCTTAAGCCTCCTCTCATAGATTAATCAATTACTTCACCGGTCTTCTTATCGAAACGAACCTTCTTGTCATTCTCGAACTTGAAACCGATCCTGGTGGGCTTTCCATTGTGAACAAACATAACGTTTGAAGCATCGATAAACGCTTCCTGCTCAACAATGCCGCCATTCTGATTTGCAACTGAAGGCTTAGTATGCTTCTTGACGATATTTACGCCCTCAACCTTAAGCTTTCCGTTCTTTTTGTCTACGGCAATTACCTTACCCTCGACTCCGACGTCCTTACCGGCGATAACCTTAACCGTATCACCATTCTTTATCTTCATGGTTGCCATCCTGTCTACCTCCTATAATACTTCGGGAGCCAGTGAAACAATCTTCATAAACTGCTTATCACGAAGCTCTCTTGCTACGGGTCCAAAAATACGAGTTCCTCTGGGAGTCTTGTCATCCTTGATAATAACCGCAGCATTTTCATCGAAACGGATGTATGATCCGTCTTTACGACGGGCACCCTTAACAGTACGTACAACAACCGCCTTGACAACATCGCCCTTCTTAACAACGCCGCCTGGCGTTGCATCTTTAACGGTAGCTACGATGATGTCACCAATGTTTGCATATCTTCTCACCGAGCCGCCCATAACCCTGATGCAAAGAAGTTCTTTAGCACCTGTATTATCAGCAACTCTGAGTCTGGTTTCCTGCTGTATCATGCCTTTCTTTCTCCTTTAAAATAATTCTAAGCCTACGGGTATTGCCCCCTCACTTTCGTTCGGCGGCCAATCGTCGTAACCATCCTGAATTCGCTGAGCTGAATGGTTACTCCTATTTAGCCTTCTCAACTATCTCGACAAGTCTCCATCTCTTATCCTTGGAAAGACGTCTTGTCTCCATTACCTTTACTGTATCACCAATCTTGCAGTCATTGTTCTCATCATGTGCCTTAAGCTTGTATGTCTTCTTTACGATCTTCTTGTAAAGAGGATGCTTAACATGATCCTCAACAGCAACAACAATGGTTTTGTTCATCTTATCACTTACTACCTTGCCGGTACGTGTTTTTCTCAAATTTCTTTCCATCGTCTACTCCCTTCTACGCCTCAGCCTTAGCCTTCTCGGTAATGACTGTCTTAATCCTTGCTATGTTCCTTCTTACCTCTTTGATCCTGCCGGTATTGTCAAGCTGATTAGTTGCGTTCTGGAATCTCAGATTGAAAAGTTCCTTCTTTGCAGCTACAAGATCTTCCTGCAGCTCCGCATTTGACTTTGTCTTAAGTTCCTCAACATATTTACTATTCTTCATTAGCTACACCGCCTTCCAAGTCTGCCTTAGAAACAATCTTGCACTTGCAGGGAAGCTTATGTGTAGCCAGACGTAATGCTTCTCTTGCGGTTTCCTCAGGTACACCTGCGATCTCAAACATTACACGTCCGGGCTTAACTACTGCTACCCAATACTCAAGCGCTCCCTTACCTGAACCCATTCTGGTCTCAGCGGGCTTAGCCGTTACAGGCTTATCGGGGAAAATCTTAATCCAAACCTTACCACCACGCTTGATATAACGAGTCATGGCAATACGGGCTGCCTCTATCTGGTTACTCTTGATCCAGCAGGGTTCTGTTGCCACGATACCATACTCACCATAGGATAATGTGTTACCGCGAAGAGCCTTGCCTCTCATTGTACCGCGGAACTGCTTACGACGTTTAACTCTCTTTGGCATTAACATTATTTATCGCTCCCTTCCTTTGCCTTCGTGGGAAGTACTTCACCCTTGTAGATCCATACCTTGACACCGATCTTACCGTATGTGGTGTCTGCCTCGGCAAATCCGTAATCTATATCAGCTCTCATTGTCTGAAGCAGTATGGTTCCTTCACTGTATGACTCGCTTCGTGCTATATCAGCACCGCCGAGACGTCCCGAAACCATCGTCTTGATACCAAGGCTTCCTGCCTTAAGTGCTCTTGACATTGCCGACTTCATGGCCTT
>JAEEHY010000106.1 GCA_016281085.1 Lachnospiraceae bacterium | reverse complement strand
TCATTATTTAATTTCCCACTGAGCTGGTCTATGAAATAAGGCTCTCTCTTTTTCTGTGTAAACTCTCTTATAATACGGTTGGGATAACGTCTGAACTTCTCAAACAGATCGGCCTGTTTCTGAGTAAACTTTCCATATCTGAAAGACGCACCGGGTTTAAACGAATCAAGTACCGTCTCTTTATCAAATCCACGCTCACCTCCGGTTATCATGGACGAAGGCTGCAGCATATTCGGAATCAGTCCGGTCACCTTAAATATCTCACCCTTACTCGCTTCCTCAATTTCAAAAGCCGAGCCTTTCGCGGCTCCGAATATCCTCTGAAGCTCATACCCATGATGATCGTTATTGGCATAGAACCAGGTGAGATCAGCCTTAACCTGAGTATCCTTATATAAGCTTTTAATAAAGCGGTAGAAGGAATACTGGAACATCTGATTCCCCAAACCGCTTGTAAATCTGACTATTATCATTGAACAATCCACTCCACATCAACCCGGAAATCCCGTTGCCGGCTTACCTTATACTCAGTTTCATCAAAACACCCGGGTTTCATGTAAATCTTCCACTTACTGAATGCCTTAACCCGTTTGTCCGGGCTTCATGTAAATCTCTCACCACTCTTATGCAGCAGCTTCTCAACAATACATTTAACACTGTATACGAATATATTGGTCTTACGGTCTCTCATAACCACATGCTTAATATTGTAATCAAACATATCCTTCACAAACTTCCTGTTTTCGGAATCGGGTTTATGAAGAAACATATTAAGTGCCGTAAGGAAATCCTTCTTACATCTTATCGCCGCATGATCCGTAAGTCCGACCGATTCCTCTACCCATTTCGTCATTGTCGTATTAAGGTAACAGTCATCCTTAACAAGATTCCTCTTCATCGACAGCGAGTTCCAGTTGGTCCCTGTATCCTTACGTACATAACGCCATGCACTCATGCATTCATCCATCCTGAAAATATCTCCCTGTATGAGCAGGAAAAGGAGGATTATCGCATCATCAACGAAGTCATGTGCCCTGTGCAGTATCGTATAATCATATTTACCTTCAGTATATATGTTACGCGATACCACTGTCGCATAGTGTCCCGGCCACTTACCCGAATGTTTGTAATCTTCGTAGGTAAACCTTCCCGACCATTTATACAGATCACCAACCTTCAGTGTGTTTTCATCCCTGATCTCATCCGAATTCTCATCAACCATCATGCATTCATGAGTACATGCAATATATTCCGGATGTTCTTCAAGAAAAGTCACCTGCTTCTGCAGCTTGTGTTTATCTGTCCAATAATCGTCACCCTCAAGATATGCAAGATACTCTCCTCGGCACTCCATTGTGGTATTGTACACATTAAGAGTGGGACGTCCGAAGTTCTTCTCCCGAAACAGGAGGCGAACTCTGTCAGGATATTCATCCGCCACACGCCTTAATATTTCCCTCGTCGAATCCGTCGAACAGTCCTCACCGACCACAACCTCAAAAGGAAAATCCGTCTCCTGCTCACAAACGCTCCGCAGTGCCTTTTCGACATATTTCTCGTGATTATATGTTATGAAAATCACACTCAGTTTTATTTCATCCATACTCTTCTTATTCTTCACTCATCCGGATTTATTGTTTCCCGCTTCTTCATTCAAACCCAAATGACTGTTTCGGCTTATTCATTCATCCCCAATGACCATTTCGGCTTCTTCATTTTGTCAGCAATGAACACTACGGTTTCAGGCTTCACTCCGAATGCTTCAGTCTCCTTCATTCAGATCCGGAACTGCTTCGATATCCTCATACTTAACTTCATGAACCTGCCCGTTCTCAACGCGGAAGATCATCTGGCAGTTTTTAATGGTTGTAAGCCTGTGCGCGATGATTATCAGTGTCTTCCTGCCCATCAGACTGTCTATTGCCTCCATAACAGCGGTTTCGGTCTCATTGTCAAGAGCCGCTGTCGCTTCATCAAGTACCAGTATCTCAGGATCGTCATACAGCGCTCTTGCGATCCCTATCCTCTGTCTCTGGCCCCCGGACAGGCGGACACCGCGCTCACCGACCATAGTATCAAGACCTTCGGGAATACTCTTTATAAAGTCCTTAAGCTGTGCCTCCTCAAGTGCCTTCCATACCTTTTCCTCATCAATCTTATCATCATCGATACCGAAGGCAACATTGTTCCTGATTGTCTCATCCGCAAGATAGATGGCCTGCGGAATGTATGCAAGCTTCTTCGACCACTTAAGAGGATGCTCATGAACATTCATGCTTCCGTAACTGACACTTCCCTCTGTAGGAGTAAGGATCCCCAGGATAATATCCGCAAGAGTTGACTTACCGGCACCGGATGTTCCCACTATGCCGATCGCATATCCAAGCGGGATCTTAAAGCTTACATTCTTAAGCACATCCCTGTCCGTATGAGGATAGCGGTAACTCAGACCGTTTATCGTGATCGCATCTGCACTGTCATTATCCTCAACATCATCGGATGCATCCATAAGCTCGAAGTTCTTCATATCCTCCGTGTCCTTTATATCACGGTAGATAAGATCTACGGAAGGTTTAAGGAAGATGATCAGATTGGCAAAATTGTTTATCTTGCTCACGGATGGAAGAAGCTTAAATGCCGCGAGTGCAAAGGCGGCAAGCTGGGTTATCATCGTACTGAGATCCTCTCCTGAAAATATCTTGTAAACAAGTACCAGAAGGATTGCTCCGATACACACAGTCTCGATCACATATTTCGGAGCCTGTCCGAGCACATTGTTATTACGTACCGCATGCATCTTCTTCTTTCCGTAACCCGTGAAGGCATCCACGAAGTATTTCTCCCGATGCAGGATCTTTATGTCCTTAACGGCACCGAGCGCCTGATTTATCGACTGATGCATCTTGCCGTCGTATATCTGATTTTCCTTACCGTATTCTTTGGCCTTATTCTTAAACAGGATCATATACAATCCAGTGAACACACCAAGAATGACCACTACCGATATGGTGATGAACCAGTCAATGAACAAAAGATAAATGCACAGCAGAGCCGATATGAGCAGTTCCGACAGCATAAGGAAAACACTGAGCAGCATCTGAAAGAAACGCTCTGAATCAAGCATTACGTTTCTTACCATCTCGGCCGAATTCTTATCAAGATGATATGTATACGGTTTCTTGAGATAGCAGTCAATAAGCCTTCCGGAAAGCCTGAGCTGATTGTTGTAAATAAAGGTATACTGAACGTAATTTATCCACAAAAGGAAGGTATTCTTTACGAAATATATGATGATGAGGCCGACTACCATAAACAGGAAAAACTGCCTGTCATCACGCATATTGAAAAAATCATATACTCCGCTTAACAGACTGTTCTTATGTATCTTTCCGGGATCTGTCACGATCGAAACAAGCTGCGTGATCAGCGATACACCCACAAGCTCAAACAGCGCACCTATAAACAGACCGATGCACAGCAATACTGACTGCAGCTTCTGCTTCGCCGAAAATATGTAGTTGATCTTGCTTAATATACTCATAACTCCTATTTCAACTCCCAATCACCGGACTTGCCGGCGTTTCATACAGATCATCCGGATCAACCGGCTTGATCAGATGTGCATTAAGACCGGTCTGCTCTCAATTGCACAGTCTGTCAAGAACATTTCTTTCCCATAAATATGGGTACAGGGAACTCCACGCCTGTTCTCCCTGTGCAAAGGTTGCTCCGTCATCATTGATCACCTGCGTGATCCTGTCCGCAACAGCAGAAGGATCGATCAGATCACAATTCCTAAAGGAAGACGACGTTATCACATCCGTGAAATATTCCTTAAGCGGTCCCTTCATCCATTCAACGATCGGTGTGTTGAAGCCTATCTTGGTACGCCTGTATGCTATATCGCGCGGCATGAACGGGGCCATTGCATCCCTAATTATCGACTTGGAAAAACCACCGTGAAGCTTACTCTTCCAGCCAAGCGACATTGCCAATGTAACAATGCGGTAATCCATGAAAGGCATTCTTATCTCAACACCGTTTGCCATACTGTATCGGTCATAATTGCGAAGAAGTGTCGGCAGGATAGTCTCATGTGAAGACGCATACAGTATCTTATTCAGGGTATCCATCCTCTCATATCTCGGATCATCTGCCGCCCTGACCCTCTTGTAGCCCTCACTTTTACTCCTTAACCTGTCCTTAAGCCTCCGCTTCATATAATTAAAATAGACGCTGCCTTTACCCGTATTCCTAAGAGAAATATTGCTGCCGTCCTTGGGAAAGCTCCCGATATAGGCATCAAGTACCATATTTCTCTCCGAACCTCCCTTTGCATCCCTTAATGCATGAATAAAATCAAAGGTATATCCTCCGAACAGCTCATCCGCACCATGTCCGTCAATCGTAACAAGAGTCCCACCCTCTCTCAATGCTCCGTAGAGTATCATCATAGGGATAGGACTTGTAAGATAAACATCCTCGAAAAGATATATGAAATCATCAAGCTTATCGATCGCCGCGGCCGGATCTATGGTCACAAAGGTATTATCGATACCCAGGAAATCCGTGACTTTTCTTGCATACTCCGATTCGTCCATCGTGGTTCCCGGAAATGTTGCCACATATGCATGCTGCCAGTCACGGTTCATCCTTGCATCAGCACTGCCCCCTGCCCGATCCGGGGAGCCTGCTGCCGTTTCACGGGCATTCACCGAACCTCCGGCGGCAAGATGAGCCATCGCACATATAGTAGCCGAGGAATCCAGACCACCCGACAAAGCGGTACCGATGGTCACATCACTTCTCATCCTGAGCTTGCAGGCATCAAGGAACAGTTCACGGAACAGTTCAACCTGTTCCTCATAGGATGAAGGAACATCCACAAGATTGTCAAGAGTGTTCCAGTACCGTTCTATCTTAATCCCGTTCTTATCAGCGTAGGCATATGAACCTGCCGGAAAGCGTTTAATACCCTTAATAACACACTCATCAGTACTTTCATAAAAGACAGTACGGTCAGGATCGGTAACAAGCTCTCTGTTTGCACGTACCTCATCCATCAGCGGAGTCAGCACCTTCATCTCGGAGCCGAATGCGATACCATCTGCTCCCACCCCGTCCGGCCGGCCCTTATCAGAACCGCTGCCTTGACTGCCAAGGAAGGTGTAGAACAGTGGCTTGACCCCGAACCTGTCCCTTGCTATAAAAAGCTTCTCCTCAAGCCGGTCCCATATGAGAAATGCCCACATACCGTTGAACTTCTCAAGACATCTTTCCTTCCACTCAACAAAGGAAGCAAGGATCACCTCGGAATCAGAATCACTCCTGAAAGTATATCCCCTGCCTTCAAGCTCATTTCTTATTTCAATGAAGTTAAATATCTCTCCGTTAAAAGACAGGACATAACGGGCATCTTCTCCGGTATTAACCCTGCCCTTACCGTCATACAGCATGGGCTGGGCTCCGCCCTCGCTCAGATCCAGGATGGACAGCCTTCTGTGACCGAGTGTTGTACCCTTTTCCTGCCATAATCCCCGCCCGTCCGGGCCTCTATGACTCATCTGGTCAATACACTTGTCCGCAACATCTTTATTGACTTTTCTGTTTATTACACCAAATATTCCGCACATACTATTTCATTTTCGACAGATTCATATCGAATTGTCCTCCGGCCTTTTTATCTGTCGCCTTTTTATCCGGCACCTCTTCCTCCGGCTGATGATCTTCTGCGGGAATTCCGTCCGGTTGTATTATCTGTTCGTCATATTCCCGGGCAGGCATCATTTCCGGCTGCTCTTCTACAGGATACTCTCCCACAGGTATACCCTCCGGCTGTATCCCCTCTGTGGGGTATTCCCCCGCAAATATACCTTCCGGGGGTATTTCAGCAGGCATTTCATCAATCCGCATCTCACCGGCGGGCATTCCGGCGTTTACATATTCCGTTTCAGACATGCCTCCGTTCACATATTCCGCTTCAGGCATTTCTGCATTCGCATATTCACCGGCAGGCATTTCTGCACTCACATATTCACCGGCAGTCATTTCCTGTTCCGCAGTAAGTATCTGATCGGCATCCGTCATCCCGGCATCCTTTATTTCCTGTCCTGTTGCATTATCGCCGGCATTCAGCTTGTCTTTCCCGGCTGTGCTTACTGTATACCTTACAATGGTCTTTTTCTTCTTTTTAGCGCCGAACAGCCTGCATTTCAGCCTGAAAGCAAGGATTGATATCATTTCCTTTGCATTGATCGCCCTGAAATCATACAGATATCTTTCGGGAGTATTTACCGAAGGTGCCTTGCCGGCCTTGGAAGTATCGTAAAGGAACAGATCCCGGCCTTCCACTTTATAAATGACATTTGCATCAACAGGTCTCAGTCTCCTGCCGTAGCTTTCCAGCATTCTGAAGGGAAGCGGTTTGGAACTCAATACATACCTCTTATATCCCGATGACTGCCTTGTCCCGTAAATATCAATACTCACCTGTCCCCTTACCACTTCGGGAAGCCTGTGCTCAAGACACCGGTTTTCAAAATATGAATCATATACAGCCATCGATTCATCTATATCAGAGAAATGCATATCTATCTGCCCGTAGTTTCTGATACCGGCAAGCGGAACCTGAAGATCGCTGATACCGGCCGCTCCACTGTCCATATGTTCTCCGTCATCACCGAAGTTGGTAGCGAACGAAACTCTCGGATAGAGGAAATACTTTTCAGTGTCTATCAGATACTTAATGTAGTATTTAAGCCACGATCTGTCTGACCACGAAGACACATTTACGGGTACATTGTCCGCCGCTATATCATCATCCTTATGTTCCTCATACCACTTCCTGAATTCAATCCACTGTTCGGCACTGAAAGCCTGTCCCCACGATGATGCAAGCTGCATATAATAGTTGTCGTACCCGTCATCTATCGCTTCAAAGGGCTCTCTTGCATGTACGTTGAGCCGGTGATTGTACAGAGATATCCCGCCTATTCTCTGAACCATCCGTGTCCTCTGCAGGGCCGCAAGCGTATACATGAAAAACGCCGGGGACACAAACAGATCATCCTCCAACAGTATGGCACCGTCATATCCTGCCGCTATATCTCCGCATTCAAGAACATGCTGCTTTAATCCAAGATTCACTTCATGCAGCCTGACATATTTATCTCCGTGGTCCCAGATGTAGTCATTGGCCACATTCTCCACTTCCGTACTGTCACTCTTGTCAACGCTTATTATAAGAGGTATATCCAGCCCCTCCGGATAATATGCGTTGGTAAGCGAATCCAGCAGCCTGAGCAATGCCTGTGCCCTGTTGTAAGCTATTACCACTATTGCTATCCTGTCCATAACTCCCACCTCACCGTTTTCTTAACTTTATCATCCATCATCTGTCGTAACTATTCAGAACAGCACATAAATTAAATCAAAACCTTCCGGTTATTGAACTGTCATGAATCTCTCCACATCATCAAACCGGCCGTCTCTCACCATGTTCCGTATCTCATCCTCGTTCTTTTCCCACCAGGGATCTTCAAGCAGACGCTTTATCCGGTCATCGTCAAAGCGGTTCCTCAGCTTCCTTGCGGGAACACCGGCATAAATACCGTAAGGTTCCACATCTCCCGTTACAACCGCACCGGAAGCCACAACCGCACCGTCCCCTATTGTGACACCCTCGAGAATGCTGACATTATTACCTATCCAAACATCATTTCCAATGATCACCTGTATGCCTGCGGCTTCATCAAGATATTTCATCTCACTGTACGAGGTTGTCGAAGCATAGGTATATCCAAGTGCGCCTTCTTTTGAATAAAAGGCCGGATGCAGGGCCACATGCCTTCCGTCAAGCGGATGCGAACCAAGCTCGGTGGTTACCCTTGAACCTATAGATGTATATTTACCTATCCCGGTGTTGGAGATATCGCATTCCTTGTTGATATAGGAACCGAAACCCACAAGAGTATTGCTCAGCAGAGTTCCGCGGCCGATGTAATTCCTTCCCGCGAGCACAGTGCTCTTGTTGATATATGAACCCTGCTTCATCACACTGTCTGTCCTTTTCTCAATACTCATTCTGACAAAAGGGAAACAGATCTTTCTGTACAATATTGAGGATATTTCTTCAAGTTTGCGTTTTAACATATCAAATCCCCGAAATCCAAATCCGAATTTCCATTTTACCACGAACACATCCGGTATTCCTGAAATAAATTACTTTGCACGTTTCAGCAGATCATATACAAATCTTTCAAAATATGCAAGAAAGTAACACAGACGGAATATCGCATCCTGTATTACATTGGTCTTAAGATAATACTTATTGTAGATCCTGAAGCTTCTGTAGAAATTGGGGAAAGCCCTTCGTTTCGAAGCCCTGTACTCCTTTCTGATACTTGCCGAATGCAGGTGGTCATATCTTAACCTCGTAAGAACTCCTACCTTCTTCCCGATATCCTTCAGCCTTCTCGAAAGGATGATCTCCTCGGCATAAAGGAAAGTCCTCTCATCCAGTCCGTCTATCTTAAGATAATCCTCAGCCCTCACGGCAAAGAAGGATCCCTCCACCACACCTGCCTCAACAAGCTCATCAGGTGAATTCATAAGTTTATTCTTTATATGCTTCTTATCAAGATTAAACCATATAAGAAAGAGGCTCTCTATCATACCGGTAAAGCCCGGAAGATTCCAAACATTAAAACCCTGATTTACCAGAGGAGCCATCACTCCGTACTCTGTGTGCTTCCGCATCTCTTCAACCATACATTTCATGGTCTCTTCACTGACGGCGATATCCGGATTGGCAACAAATATGATCTCGGGCGAGTAATGCTGAAGGGCATATCTTATACCGTAATTGTTTCCGCTTGCATATCCACCGTTCACGGGGGCCTTTATCACATCCGCATCCGTCTTGTTAAACGAGCGGTTCAGATATTCAAACGAACCGTCCGTCGAGCAGTTGTCAACCACGATAACCCTTTCAGGGCATTCAAAATCCATAACAGAACGCACAAGCTTCTCCGTTACCTTCATGTCATTATAATTAAGGATAACCATAACAGCAGTGCATTTCATTCAGTCCCGTTTCCTCGCTTTCCCATAAGCAGGCCTTTTTGAATGCACTTGTTTGCATCCAAAAAGGCACACAGTATAAATATAGCATAAATAGACCTAACATAACATACCTTTTACAATTTTTTTACCATCCGTCACACAATATATAGTAAAAACAGACAAAAAAAACCATTTATCTTGTGATTTAGAGGAATCTGAGGTACAATCTAAGCGCATAAGGCATTTGTCTGTAATACACAGATATGCACCTGCTTTATTTACAGTGCATCAGATACAATTATTCTTTTAAGGAGGAAACATCAATGAAGAAAATCACGAAGTTTTTGGTCATAACCTCAGCGCTTATCGTTATGGGTGCGATCCCTGCGATGGCTCAGGAGGTAACGGATCCTGCCACCATCAAGACAGAGGCCGATCTTTTAAAAGAGCTTGCCGCTCATCAGGCAACCGTTGAAGGTCAGGTAAATGTTCTCATAGCTTCCATGGCAGATAAAAATGCCGCTTCACAGCATGCAGCAACCGTTGCGGCACAGATAGCAAAGTATAACAGGGATGAAGCAGACAACTATCTTGATTATCTCAGGAGAGCGATCATCAACCTTAAGGAAACCGAACGCATCAAGAAGGAAGTCGTTGACAATTACACAGTACTCGGAAAGACAGACCCCACCTTCGCAGCCAAGCTTCCTCAGGCAATAAATGATTACAATGCCGCAGTAGCAGCAAGAGCACAGTGGGAAGCCAATCTTGCCAGGGCAACGGCAGATTTCGCCGTAATGTTTCCCAGGTGACCGGTATATAACCTAAATTCAAGACAAGGGCCACGTTTGTAACGTGGCTCTTTTTTAAACTCCGCAATTATGATATAATCTAAACATGAGCGAAAAGAATAAACCCAACATTTCAATTATAACAGTATGCCGCAATCCGGGAAGGAGCCTTATCAAGACGATGGAATCGATCCTTGCCCAGGATTACAGGGACTACGAGTACATTATCAAGGACGGCGGATCGGAAGACGGAACGCTTGATCTGATCAATGAGTACCGTGACCGGTTTGCATCCGCAGGTGTCAGCTTTAAGCTTTTTTCCGAAGATGACAACGGTATTTATGATGCAATGAACAAGGCTGTCCTTAAGGCAAACGGAACATGGGTTAACTTCATGAATGCCGGCGACTGTTTCTACAGCAGCACGGTCTTAAGCGAAATATTTGAAAAGAGCAATTATCCCAATGCCGCCATTCTGTACGG
>JAEEHY010000105.1 GCA_016281085.1 Lachnospiraceae bacterium | reverse complement strand
TTTATGTATATGAATTCGCAGGCGGCAGCAGGCGGCGGTGGCGGTTACATGATGAACTTCGGTAAGAACCGCGCGAAGCTTGCGGCAGGTGATAACAAGATAACCTTTGATGACGTGGCGGGACTTCGTGAGGAGAAGGAGGATCTTGAGGAGATAGTGGATTTCCTTAAGAATCCCGCAAAGTATAATGATGTAGGTGCAAGGATCCCGAAGGGCGTGATCCTTACAGGACCTCCCGGAACAGGTAAGACGCTGCTTGCCAAGGCAGTGGCAGGCGAAGCGGGAGTTCCGTTCTTCTCGATATCCGGTTCCGATTTCGTTGAAATGTTCGTCGGTGTAGGTGCTTCCCGTGTCAGGGATCTGTTTGAGGATGCCAAGAAGAATGCACCGGCCATAGTGTTCATAGATGAGATAGATGCGGTTGCAAGGCGCCGTGGTACCGGTATGGGCGGCGGCCATGATGAGCGTGAGCAGACGCTCAACCAGCTGCTTGTTGAAATGGACGGTTGCGGAGTGAATGAGGGTATAATCGTTATGGCTGCGACCAACCGTATCGATATACTCGATCCGGCAATCCTTCGTCCGGGACGTTTCGACCGTCGTATCGGAGTGGGTTCACCCGATGTACAGGGGCGTGAGGATATCCTTAAGGTTCACTCGAAGAACAAGCCTTTATCGGAGGATGTCGATCTTGAGCAGATAGCAAGGACAACGGCAGGATTTACCGGAGCCGACCTTGAGAATCTTATGAATGAATCCGCAATACTGGCCGCTAAGGAAGGACGTAAGTATATCACACAGAATGATGTTAAGCAGTCCTTTGTAAAGGTTGGAATCGGAGCTGAGAAGAAGTCAAAGGTTGTCAGCGATAAGGAGCGTAAGATCACGGCTTATCATGAGTCAGGACATGCGATCCTCTTTCACCTGCTTCCGGATGTCGGACCTGTATATTCGGTATCGATCATTCCTACCGGAATGGGGGCGGCAGGCTACACCATGCCTCTTCCCGAAAGAGACGAAATGTTCAATACCAAGGGCAAGATGCTTCAGGATATTATTGTATCCCTTGGAGGACGTGTGGCAGAATCCCTTGTTTTTGATGATATAACAACGGGTGCATCCCAGGATATCAAGCAGGCGACCAAGGTTGCCAAGAGCATGGTCACCAAATACGGAATGTCCGAGAAGATAGGTATCATCTGTTATGACAATGATGATGATGAAGTGTTTATCGGCCGGGATCTTGCTCACAGCACACGCGGCTACAGCGAGGAGATCGCAGGCAAGATAGATGAAGAAATACGGCGTATCATGACTGAATGCTATGAACGCGCCGAGCAGATAATAAGAGAGAATATTGATGTACTTCATAAATCGGCCGCACTCCTTCTTGAAAAGGAAAAGATAAGCCGCGAGGAATTCGAGGGACTGTTCACGGATGCTGACAGTGCAGCAATATCGGAAACCGGCAGTGCTATGGTAACGGAAGCCGACAATGGTGCGGTAACGGATGCTGAAGTATGACAGGTATGCCGGAACCTCTCTTTGGTAAAGTTGTACAAAAATCATAACTCAGATTTGTAAAATTTGTTGAAACTAAGAATGGATTAAATACAGGGAGGGTGCTATTATACTCTTGTAACCCCCCAATACATTGTATAGCGTAATGCTATACCCCATAAGAAAGAAATACCTTCTCCAAAAAAGACAGCAATCGTGAGGCTGTCTTTTTTACTTATATGGCTCTTTGGACGCAAATAAGGAAATTGCTTCAGAAAGTCATGATAATTTGGAAAGGCACATTATATTAAAATATTCTGGGTCGGGCTTGCCTGTTCTGAACAGTTAATGTTATGCTTGATTAGTATTGGCTCACTGTCATTTACTGAGGCAGTGCAGGGCAGATTATAGAATAGCGAATTTCATCAGAAATTCGGTATTCGTACTGGACCAGGCTCTGCTGAAAGCAGAGGCGTGTCATGCGGAACGCATGATTTCTGAATGCATTTCCTTATTTGCATTCAGAAAGTCATGAAAACACAGGACTGACGGAGAAGAATGAGTATGGTCGGAATCAAGGATATTGCAAAATTGGCAGGGGTTTCGGTATCTACGGTATCCAACGCGATAAACGGAAAGAAAAACATCAGTGAGGATACCAGGAACAGGATACTTAAGCTGTGTGATGAGCATGGCTACAGTTATGTGCGCAATGAGAACACCATCAGCGGCAGAATGGACATCCCTACGATATTGTTTAATTTCAGTGATTTTGACAGGAGCTTCTACCTTGAAATACTGAACGGAGTTAATACCTATGTCAGGGAGAACAATTACGACCTCATGATATGTACCAAGGTTTCCTGCGAGAAGTTCATGAGGAGCGGGCTTACCAGCGGATGCATAATCCTGGATATGGCGATGAACAACGAACTGCTGATAGATGTAGCAAATAAAGACTATCCCATCGTAACTCTTGACAGATACATAGATCATCCCTATATAAAGAGCATACTTGTAAACAATTATGATGCCATGGCCGAGCTTACTCAGGGACTGGTAAGCCGTGGGTATAGAAGGTTTTCGTTTATCGGAGGTCCTGAGAATACCGATGACAAC
>JAEEHY010000104.1 GCA_016281085.1 Lachnospiraceae bacterium | reverse complement strand
TTATTAAGGGACGATCCCGATGTACTCAACGTTGCACTAAGGGCATTAAGGTTACAGTGTGTAGCCGTGCTTTTTCTGCCTCTGTGTATGAATACCGAGATGCTTATGCAGTGTACGGGTAAAAAAGTCGTGGCTTCATCACTTTCGGCACTAAGAAACGGTATCGTGTTTATACCGCTTCTTATAATCCTTGCCAGAGTACGCGGAATTGCCGGAATTCAGGAAGCACAGCCTCTTTCGTATGTAATATCTTTTCCGATAGGAGTGTATTTTGCGTACAGTTTTTTCAAGGACCTGAAGTAACAGTGGTCGCAGCCACTTGGAACAGTATATAAATCAGTGTTTTGAGCAGTTACCCAAATCATACATGAAAGGATCCGGATTATGACAGATCTGAATGAATCAAGGAATAAAATAGAAGAAATAGACAGGCAGATGGCTGAGCTGTTTGTTAAGAGGATGCACACAGCCGAGGAAATAGCTGAGTATAAGAAGAGTAATGGGATACCGATACTGGATACGGGTCGCGAGAAGGCTCTTATTGAGAAAAACGAGCAATATATTGAAGATAACAGCCTCAAGCCTCATTACAGAAAGTTCATGCAGGATGTAATGGATATTTCCAAGCAGTATCAGCACAAGCTTCTGGAGAAGTCAAGAATAGCATACTCCGGGATTGAAGGGGCGTTTGCTTTTATAGCCGCCAAAAACCTTTTTCCGGACGGTGAATTAGTGTCATTCAGGAACTTCAGACAGGCATATGATTCCGTAATGAACGGCAATTGTGACATAGCAGTACTTCCCATCGAGAACAGCAACGCAGGTGAAGTGGGTCAGGTAATGGACATAATGTATGAGGGTGACCTGTTTATAAACGGTATTTATCCATTCAGGATATCACAGAATCTCCTTGGTATAGAAGGAAGCAGCGTTAACATGATCAAGAAGGTTATCAGTCATTCGCAGGCTCTTGAACAGTGCGCTGAATATATTGAAGAGCACGGAATGGAGACAGTACAGGCTTCAAATACCGCAGTTGCCGCCAAACAGGTTGCCGAGATGAATGATAAGAGTGTTGCTGCAATAGCAAGCAAAGAGACTGCCGGACTGTACGGTCTGACCCTTCTTGATCATGATATCAATGAAGATATTACCAATACAACCAGATTCGCGGTCCTGTCGCGGTCACGTGAGGAAATAATAAACGGGGCGGAAGGGACTACGGTGATCCTGATGTTTTCTGTTAAGGATGAGGCGGGTATGCTTGCCAAAGCGATCGGAGTGATCGGCAAACACGGTCTTTCAATGAATTCACTCCGTTCAAGACCTCTTAAATCCCTGTCATGGCAGTATTATTTCTATGCTGAGATATCGGGGAGAAATTCAACAGGTAAGATACCGGATATGCTTAAGGAAATGTCAAAGTATTGTGAATCCTTAAAGGTTCTCGGAGCTTCCAGGGAAAGTAATGTTAAGTAAGGTTTTGAGCCTGTTCTGAATAATTGTGTTAAATAACAAAGGAAAATGAAAGATGAAAATAAGAGTAATAAACGGTCCGAATTTGAATATGCTCGGTATACGGGAACCCGATATATATGGTAAAGTAACCTATGCCGACCTTAAGAAAATGATAGAAGAACATTGCAGACAGAGGAAAATAGATGTAGAGGTTCTGCAGAGTAACCACGAAGGAGATCTTGTGGATATGATACAGGAATGCTACGGTAATTTTGACGGAATAGTCATTAATCCCGGAGCATATACTCATACCAGCGTAGCATTGCTTGATGCCCTGAAAGCTGTATCGGTTCCCGCAGTGGAGGTACATATATCCGAGGTTGACAAGCGGGAGGAATTCAGGCAGATAAGCTATATAAGAAGCGCCTGTATAAAGACTATCACAGGCCACGGTATACAGGGATACATTGAAGCGATAGACCATCTTGCAAACTGTGAGGTATAACATGGAATGGATAAATAAACGAAGGATTCTTATAGTAGGTCTCGGACTTATGGGCGGAAGCTATGCCAAGGCTTTAAAGAGGCTGGGGTATCATGTAAGTGCGATCGACAATAATGAAGACTCAATAAACTATGCGAAGGAGAACGAAATAATCGATGCCGGAGCCGTGACATGTGATAAAGAACTTATTTCACAGGCTGATACGATAATTTTTGCCCTTTATCCGCGCTTGATAGTTGAGTGGATAAAAGACAATCAGATGTACTTTAAAAAAGGTATCATACTTACGGATGTAACGGGTATCAAGAATAATATTGTTTATGAAATACAGGATGTGCTCAGGGAAGATGTTGAGTTTATCGCTGCCCATCCCATGGCAGGACGTGAACTCAGCGGCGTCAGAAACAGTGATGACAGGATATTCAGGGATGCCAATTATATAGTGGTACCGACTGATAAGAATACCGAAGAAGCGATAGAATGGTGCAAAAACCTGGGCCAGATCCTCGGTGTCAAAAAGGTATCTGTTCTGTCTCCTGCGGAACATGACAGGATGATAGCGTATGTATCACAATTGACACACTGCATAGCCGTAGCTCTCATGACCTGCAATGATGACAGCCGGTTGTCCGATTACACAGGTGATTCTTTCAGGGATCTCACAAGGATAGCCAGGATAAATGAGGATATGTGGACCGAGCTTTTCTTCATGAACAAGGATGCCTTGCTTGAACAGATGAATGATTTCATAAATGAACTTTCAACCATACGTGATTATATAAAAAATGAAGACGCAGCAAATCTTAAAGCTAAGATGAGACTGTCAACACAACGGCGTAAAAAGTTTGATAAAACACTATAAAACAAGGTGAAGCAGTTTATGAAAACTGTAAGCCTTCATGATGGAGGAGATAGATAAATGAACATGGATTTTGAAAGACAGCTTGCCGTACCGATGGAGGTTAAGGAAATGTATCCTCTTACCGGAAGGATGGGTGAGATCGTCGGAGAAAAGAGGACAAAGATACAGTCAATATTCGAAGGCAGAAGCGATAAGATTCTTCTTATAATAGGCCCTTGTTCGGCAGATAATGAGGACAGTGTCCTTGACTACATTTCAAGGCTTTGTCCGCTTCAGGAAAAGGTGAAGGACAAGATACTTATAGTGCCTCGTATTTATACCAATAAGCCGCGTACTACAGGTGCGGGTTACAAGGGAATGCTTCATCAGCCCGATCCGACCGGTAAATCAGATCTGTTTAAAGGTATTACAGCAACAAGACACATACATATGAGAGCTGTATCGGAAACCGGCTTTGCATGCGCCGATGAAATGCTCTATCCTGAGAATTACCAGTATCTGGATGACCTTCTCGGTTATGTTGCAGTAGGCGCAAGAAGCGTGGAAGACCAGCAGCACAGACTCGTGGCCAGCGGTATAGATGTACCTGTCGGGATGAAGAATCCCACAAGTGGTGATTATACCGTAATGATGAATGCGATACTTGCAGCACAACATCCCCATACCTTCATATACAGAGGGTGGGAGGTACATTCGGGAGGAAATAAATGCGCACACGCAATTCTGCGCGGTTCTACCGATAAACACGGACAGGCACAGCAGAACTACCACTATGAGGATCTCATAAGACTGTGTGATTACTATGATGAAAGAGATCTGAGTAATCCGGCAGTCATAATCGACTGTAACCATTCGAACTCGGGAAAGAATCCGTTTGAACAGCCGAGAATAATTAAAGATGTCCTGAATTCGGCTCACCACAGCGAGCGGATAACGAAGATACTTAAGGGCTTCATGGTTGAAAGCTATATCGAGGACGGCTGTCAGGAAATAGGCGGCGGAGTATACGGCAAATCAATAACCGATGCCTGCCTTGGATGGGAAAAGACCGAGAAGCTGATACTCAATATAGCGGAGCATATTTAGGTTGGAATATTATGAGATACTATGATGAAAGTCTCGGGATTTATTATGAAATACTTCAAAAGGAAGCAGAAAGCACGAAAAAAAAATACGCAGTAGTAACAGATGCCGATAAGAAGCTTAACGAAATTGATATTCCGTGCGAGCTTAACAGCTGTCCTGTTGAGAAAATAGGGAAGAAAGCGTTCCTTGGATGCAAGGGATTAAGAAGAGTGAGCATACCATACTCCGTTTCATCTGTGGGTGAATGGGCATTTGCTTTTTGTGATAACCTTGTAAGTGTAGAAATGCCGCGTAGAAGAGTTGAATGGGGAAAGGGTGTTTTTAAGAATGATAACAGGCTTGTTTCGATCGTTATAAATGATGATTTTTCCGCAAGCCATCTTCGCAATGCTGAAATGATATCGGTTCTTCTTGCAGCAGTTACGGTTCTTATGGATGCCGAGTATCTACTGGATACAGAACATGCGGGAACAGAAGAATGGCTCGGAAAATGGGATACAAGGCTGCAACATCTTCTGGATCTTGCGGATGACGAGGGATATCATCTTTATGTGCTGTGCGGAGAAGAGGATCTTCACTTCGATTACGAAGAGTATCTTGAATACAACAGAGAGAAGAAGGCTCATCTGTGTATGCTGCGTCTGCGAAATGATGTGATGCTTGATAACGGATTAAGAATGCGTCTTTCCGATTATCTTATTTCACATACTGCGGGATGTGAATCCGATGCGGCGATCAGAGTGCTTACGGAAAAGTTCGGAGATGTACAGGAATACTACAGTCTTATGACAGATATCGGCGCGATAAACCCGGACAATTTCGAGAAGGTACTTGATGTGATGGGAGACAGACATGCTCAGATGAAGGCATATCTTATTGAACAGTGCAAACCTTCATCAGATGATTTTTATGATAATCTTGCGTTATGACCTTGACAAGCGTAAACAGGGTATGCTATAAGTAATCTAAACCGTTGAGGAAGAGTAAGTAGGTAATACCTCTTTACTTACAGAGAGTCACAGATGGTGAGATTGTGGCAGGAATGTATTTACTGAATGGACTTCTAAGGGCGAGCGGAAATGAACGTTTATCTGTTCAGAGTATGTAAGACGGACCGATCCTTCGTTAAAGGGATCAACGTATGATGGTACGTGTTGAGTGGATGTTGTTACATCAAGCGGGGTGGCACCGCAGGATCGAAATGAATTCTGTCCCTGCATTTAGACCTATGATGGTTTAAATGCAGGGATTTTTTAGTTTTAATCATTATGTGAAAAGTTAAGGGAAGGGAACATCCACATACAGACTAGGAGGAACCATTATGCGAAGCATAATTCAGGATGGTTCCGACGATATGCCGCCGACTGTTTTTGAGGGGGCAATACATATTATACGAGGAGGAAGCATGATACTTGACAGGATAGTTGAAGACAAAACAATACGCTTAAAGGAACATAAGGCACGTATAAGTCCTGCCGCAATGCGTGATGAAGCTGAGAGGATCATTGGGAAAAATGAGGTAAATGAGCATCTGTTTTTGAATAATCTTAAAAAGGAAGGTATCTCAATAATCGGGGAATTCAAAAAGGCTTCGCCAAGTCTTGGGCGTATAGAGGAAAAGATAGATCTTCTCAGCCGCATCGATGAATACAATGCTGCCGTGGATGCCATTTCTTGTCTTACCGAAGAGGATCATTTCAACGGTAATACAGGGTATCTTAAGACAATACGTGAGCGAACGGCACTCCCGATACTCAGAAAGGATTTTATGATAGATGAGTATCAGTTCTACGAGGCAAGGGTTATAGGAGCTGATGCGGTTCTTCTTATAGTGGCGATACTTGATGATGCAAGGCTCAGGGCATTTTATCAGCTTTCCAGAGAGCTTAAGCTTGACGTACTGGTTGAGACACATGATGAATATGAAATAGAACGCGCCTTAAGGACAGATCCGGATATCGTGGGAATAAACAACCGAAATCTTAAGGATTTTTCCATAACACTTGAGAATACAGGCCGGTTAAAACGATATATACCGGATGACAAGGTGCTTGTTTCCGAAAGCGGCATAATGGAGGATAAGGATGTTAAGTATTTAAAGGACAAAGGTGTTAATGCATTTCTTATCGGAAGAGCGTTTATGGAAAACGAAAATCCGAGAGAGCTTGCCCGGAAATGGAAGGAGCTGTAGGGTGGACGGTAAAGTGGAAATCAAGATATGCGGCCTTACGAGAACAGATGAAGCCCGTTATTTGAATGAAACTGGAGTTGATTATGCGGGCTTTGTATTCTATGAAAAGAGCAAACGTAATATCAAAAAAGACAGGGCAGTTGAAATAATGTCAGAGCTTGATAAAGGAATAAAAAGAGTGGCAGTGACTGTATCTCCCGACATGGCTCTGATCGAAATGATAGAAAACAGCGGTTTTGATATAATCCAGGTACACGGTGATATAAGTGACTGCTGTCTTGAAAAATGCGGTATTCCCGTTTGGCGTGCATTAAATGTAACGGACATTGATGATCTGTACCAAAAGCTTCGGTTTTTCGAACAGAACAATCCGGAGATATACAAAAAAACAATCGGTATCGTCATAGATGCACCTGCATACGGAAGCGGAAAGCCCTTCGACTGGAATGAGAAAATAAAGCTTCCCTGTCATTTGGAAAAACAGATGATACTTGCCGGAGGTCTTGATGCCTGTAACGTCAAAGAGGGGATAAGGCTTTTTGAACCCGATATCGTAGATGTGAGCTCCTCGGTTGAAGGTAAGGATGGAAAGTCTTATGAGAGGATAAGGGAATTTGTAAATGCAGTTAAAACATAAGGAAACAAATGCATAACAGGCTCAAAATACTTCATGTTTTTAATTCACGTGATGTTCTTAACAGTTATTTAAAAAGGAGGAGATAGTTACAATGAACAAAAAAGCTTACTACGGTGAATACGGCGGTCAGTTTGTTTCGGAATCTCTTATGAATACACTTAATGAGATCGATGAGGCTTTTGAGGCTGCCATTAAGGATCCGGATTTCATCAGGGATTACAATTATTATTTAAAGCAGTATGTGGGAAGAGAGACGCCTCTTTATTATGCCGAACGGTTAAGCGCCAAATACGGAACAAAGATTTATCTTAAGCGGGAGGATCTTAATCATACCGGAGCACATAAGATAAACAATGTACTTGGACAGATACTTCTTGCCAGAAGAATGGGCAAGAAGAAGGTCATTGCAGAAACCGGTGCCGGCCAGCACGGAGTGGCAACCGCAACCGCTGCGGCTCTCTTCGGTATGGAATGTTCGGTTTATATGGGCAAGGAGGATGTGGAAAGACAGGCCTTAAATGTTATGAGAATGGAAATGCTTGGGGCTAAGGTTGTTTCGGTTGAATCGGGAAGCAATACCTTAAAGGATGCAACCAACGAAGCTATAAGAACGTGGGCAAAAACAGCGGAGGATACATTCTATATAATAGGTTCAGCTATAGGTCCTTATCCTTATCCAAAGATGGTGAAGGAATTCCAGTCATGCATAAGCAGAGAAGCCAAAAAACAGCATTACGAAGCTGAAGGAAGACTGCCGGATGTTGTCATGGCATGTGTCGGAGGCGGTTCAAATTCGATAGGCATGTTTGCCGATTTCATTGATGAAAAAGAGGTTGAACTGATCGGTATCGAAGCGGCGGGAAAAGGTATAAATACACAGGAGCATGCAGCTTCGATGGCAAAGGGAAGACCGGGTGTCTTACACGGCACAAGATCCTATCTGTTACAGGATGAGGACGGAAACATTAAGCTTGCACATTCAATATCGGCCGGTCTTGATTACCCGGGTGTAGGACCGGAGCATGCTTATCTTCATGACAGCGGACGGGCCCTTTATGTACCGATAACCGATGAAGAGGCTATGGATGCCCTGATGGAACTTACAAGGCTCGAAGGAATAATACCTGCTATTGAAAGCGCCCATGCAGTAGCATATGCATTTAAGAAAGCAAAGGAAATGACAGAGGATCAGTCAATGATAATATGTCTGTCGGGAAGAGGAGATAAGGATGTAAATACGATAGCTGCTTATCTTCGCGGTGAAGGATATTTGAATTAGAGGAGGAACCATTATGAACCGAATAGAAAAAAGAATGCAGGAATTGAAGGCTGCAAATGAGAAAGCATTTATAACCTATGTAACTGCAGGACTTCCCGATATGGACAGAACAATGGAAATAGTAAAGGCACAGGAAGGTGTTACAGATGTTATTGAATTAGGGGTTCCCTTTTCGGATCCCACAGCAGACGGCCCGGTTATACAACAGGCAAGTTATGAGGCAATAAATAACGGGGCTACACTTAACAAAACCTTCGAACTTATGGCAAGACTCAGGAAAGAGGGGAGCGAGCAGCCGGTAATATTCATGCTCTATTACAATACAATAGTCAACATGGGAATCGACAGATTCGCTGACAGGTGTAACGAGTGTGGCGTTGATGGCGTTATCGTACCTGACCTTCCCCTTGAGGAACAGGATAAATTAAGGAATTGTTTAAATAACAATGACAATACGATATTGATCGAACTGGTCTCACCGGTTTCAGGCCAAAGGATAAAAGATATTCTAAAGGATGCCCGCGGATTCGTATACTGTGTTTCATCAATGGGTGTCACAGGACAGGCGGCAGACTTCCACAGGGAAGTTATAGCTTATCTTAAATCCGTAAAACAGGTGTCATCAATTCCTGTCATGATGGGCTTTGGCATAAGGGAAGCAAAGGATGTCCGACCCATGAAGGATATAATAGACGGTTGTATCGTCGGATCTCATTTTATAAACATTTTAAGGGAAAACAATTTCAGCGCAGAGTCCGGAAGGGATTACGCAAAGAAATTCAAAGAGGAACTTGAAACACTTTAATACATTGTGGAGGAGATAGAAATGATAAAGGAAGCGATCGAAAAAATAGTAATGAAGGAAGATCTTACTTATGACGAGGCATATACGGTTATGAATGAGATCATGAGCGGAGAAACAACACAGACACAGAATGCGGCTTTTCTGGCTGCACTGTCTACCAAAAGTACAAGAGCCGAGACGATAGATGAGATCAAAGGCTGTGCCGCTGCCATGAGAGAACATGCAATATCTGTAGACGGAGGCGGGATGGACACACTTGAAATAGTGGGTACAGGCGGTGATCGTGCGGGAAGCTTCAACATTTCAACAACAACCGCTTTTATTGCAGCGGCCGCAGGGATAAAGGTTGCCAAGCACGGGAACAGAGCGGCATCTTCAATGTCAGGAACCGCAGACTGTCTTGAAGCTCTCGGAGCAAACATAAACCTCACACCGGAGCAATGCCTTAAGCTTCTTGATGAGGTTGGTTTCTGCTTCTTTTTTGCCCAGAAATATCACACTTCAATGAAGTATGTGGGAGCTGTGCGTAAGGAGCTTGGGTTCAGAACGGTGTTCAATATCTTAGGACCCCTCACCAATCCGATACATCCCACACGTCAGTTACTCGGTGTTTATGACGAATATCTTATCGAACCGCTTGCCCAGGTTCTTTACGGTCTTGGGGTGAAGAACGGTATGGTCGTATACGGAAAGGAAAAGCTTGATGAAATAACGGCAGTAGGTCCCACAGCTGTATGTGAATTTAATAACGGGTCTTACAAAACATATGAAATAAATCCGGAGGATTTCGGATTCAACAGATGTAAGAAGGAGGATCTTAAAGGCGGCACTCCGGATGAAAACGCAAGGACTACGATAAATATACTGAGCGGTGTGGATAAGGGTCCCAAATATTCAACGGTACTTATGAATGCGGGAGCAGCTCTGTATATAGCGGAAAAGGCCGGCTCGGTTGCGGAGGGAGTTCTCAGGGCAAAGGAGATTATAGAGTCAGGGAAAGCTCTTGATACCATGAATAAGTTCATAGAATTATCAAACAAGGATTTGCATTATGCAGGCAATTAGAATATACTTGTATAGTGTGTTCATTTAATTTGAAAGGCAGGATTTGTAATGAAAGAACTTAAGAACCTGATGGGTTGGCGTGAAGATATCAAGGTTGTCGACTGTACCCTGAGAGACGGAGGACTGGTAAATGATTTTTTCTTTACGGATGAATTCGTGAAGCAGCTGTATATCGCCAATCTGAAGGCCGGTGTTGATTATATGGAGATGGGGTATAAGGCAAACAAAGAGCTTTTTGATCCGTCAAAGTTCGGTAAATGGAAGTTCAGCGAAGATGAAGATATAAGGGCGGTCGTAGGTGACAACGAAACAGATCTCAAGATATCCGTAATGGCTGATGTTGGACGCTGTGATTATAAGAATGATATTCGCAAAAAGGAAGAGAGTCCGGTTGACCTTATAAGAATAGCCACCTATATCAATACGATACCGCAGGCTGTAGACATGATAGAGGATGCGCATAAAAAGGGGTATGAGACCACTGTCAATATTATGGCTATATCCCAGGCACAGGAGTCGGATGTGAAGATCGCTCTTGAAATGTTCGGACAGTCACCCGTGCAGTGCTTTTATATAGTGGACAGCTACGGCTCAATATATCCCGAACAGATGACAAGAATAGCCGACCTGTATCTTGACATGGCAGCAAAATACGGTAAGAAGGTCGGGATACATGCACACAACAATCAGCAGCTTGCGTTTGCAAATACGATCGAGGCTGTAGGATGCGGTGTGGATTATCTTGATGCAACGTATTCCGGAATGGGAAGGGGCGCAGGCAACTGTTATCTGGAATCGCTTATTGGCTTCCTTCACAATCCCAAGTACAATCTTTATCCGGTCATCAAGTTCGTTGAGAACTATATCAATCCCATGAGGGCATCGGGTGTCACCTGGGGATATGACATGCAGTATCTGTTCACCGGACTTCTGAACAGACATCCCAAGGCTGCGATAGATTACACGAAGGCCGGACGTTCGGATCTGAGCGAATTGTACAATGAAGTAATCCTTTTGGATTAAGATCAAACGATACTGATGAAAGCAGGAGATACTATGGAAAAGCTTAATATTGCAAAGGAATTATCTAACAATCCCTATCCGGGCAGGGGAATTATCATCGGACTCACTCCCGATGGGAAGAAGGCTGTTACCGCCTATTTTATAATGGGCAGAAGTGTTAATTCAAGAAACAGGGTTTTCGCAGAGGATGGAGAAGGCATAAGGACGCAGGCTTACGATCCGGACAAGCTTGAAGATCCTTCACTTATCATATATGCCCCTGTCAGAGTGCTCGGTAACAAGACCATTGTTACCAACGGAGATCAGACTGATACAATATATGAGGGTATGGATAAACAGCTTACCTTTGAACAGTCACTGAGAAGCCGTACTTTTGAACCCGACGGACCCAACTACACACCAAGGATCTCGGGAATAATGCATATAGAGAACGGCAGCTACAATTACGCAATGTCAATACTTAAAAGTAACGACGGTAACCCTGCTTCGACTCATCGCTTCACATTTGCGTATGAGAATCCTGCCTCAGGTGAAGGACACTTCATTCACACATATAAAAATGACGGAAATCCTCTTCCGAGTTTTGAGGGCGAACCGAAGCTTGTCGAAATAAACGGAAGTATCGATGAATTTACGGATATGATCTGGAAAAACCTTAACGAGGATAATAAGGTTTCCCTGTTTGTAAGATTCATTGATGTCGCGACAGGTGAATATGAAACACGTATTGTCAATAAAAATAAATAAATGAAAGAGGAAATGAAATGAAGGAACTTGAACTTAAATACGGATGCAATCCCAATCAGAAGCCGGCCAGGATATTTGTTAACGACGGAAGAGATCTTCCGATCGAGATACTGAACGGAAAGCCCGGATATATCAATTTCATGGATGCATTTAACGGATGGCAGCTGGTAAAGGAATTAAAGGAAGCAACCGGATACGCTTCGGCTGCATCGTTCAAGCATGTATCTCCGGCAGGAGCGGCTATAGGCAAGCCTCTTGACGATACATTGAAGAAGATATATTTCATTGATGATATTGAGGAGCTGTCACCCATTGCCTGTGCTTATGCAAGAGCAAGAGGAGCCGACAGGATGTCATCCTTTGGTGATTTCATTTCTTTATCAGATGTTTGTGATGTTTCATGTGCCCGTATAATCGCAAAGGAGTTTTCAGATGGTATAATAGCTCCCGGATATGAGCCGGAAGCACTGGAAATCCTTAAAGGAAAGAAGAAGGGTGCATATACGATAATCAGGATCGATCCAGAATACAAACCTCAGAGTGTTGAGCATAAGGATGTCTTCGGTATTACCTTTGAACAGGGAAGAAACGAGGTAAAGATCGATAATTCCTTACTTGAAAATGTGGTTACAAAGAATAAAGACATTCCCGAGTCTGCAAAACATGATATGATAATATCATTGATAACACTTAAATATACACAGTCAAATTCCGTATGTTTTGTTAAGGACGGACAGGCTATCGGAATAGGTGCGGGACAGCAGTCAAGAGTGCACTGTGTAAGACTTGCGGGACAGAAGGCTGACAACTGGCTGATGAGGCAGTGCCCCAAGGTTATGGATCTTCAGTTCGTAGATGGGATCAAGAGGGCCGACAGGGACAATGCTATCGATAATTATATCGGTGAAGCCTATATGGATGTACTTAAAGAAGGTGCATGGCAGAAGATATTCAAGGTTAAGCCCGAGAGACTGACGGATGAAGAAAAGCGTGAGTGGCTTGACAGGATGGATGATGTTGTTCTTGGGTCGGATGCATTCTTCCCGTTTTCGGACAGCATCGAGCGGGGCTATAAGAGCGGTGTCAGATATGTTGTTCAGCCCGGCGGTTCGATAAGGGATCAGGATGTGATAGACTGCTGTGATGAATACGGTATTGCTATGGTCTGCAACGGAGTAAGACTGTTCCATCATTAATTATTCAGCGGAGCTCGTACATGACGATTTCAGGAAGGATCATTGTTGTTTTAATACTGTTTGCTGTTTTGTTGTATTCACTTTCCGAAGTGTTATCGGAAGACAGGAAAAGCGTTAGAGATGAGGGTGCAAGGAAGTTCCTCATCTTTTCGCGTGCTTATATTACAGGTATTGCCAGCTATATAGTCATATACCTTATAAAGGATACAAGTATACTGAGATATATCCTCCAGATCGTTATATGGTTCGCCTACTGTTCGGTTCTTGCCGCTACGATAGTACAGTTTTACATTGTTTTACGCAGTGATAAACGTTGGATAAGATCCTGTACTTCAGCCATGTGTTATTATGCCATCGGAGCAGTTCTTGTCGAACTGTTCTTTAACAGGTTTACATTTATTTCCAATGAAACCGGAATTGATTTTATTCCGGGAGTGATTCCGCTCCCCGTATTCTTTTTTGTACCGATAAGCGTGTACTATCTGTGCATCTGCTATATGCTGTGGGAATATCGCAAAACACACAATAAACCGAGAGAGAAATATCTTTTCAAGCTTGCGGTCATTGCGATAATGCCTTCACTCATAGGTCTTTTGGCCGAATCTGTATGTCATACGGTTTTTCACGTCAGTTATCCTGTCTTCTTTATCCTGATGATCATTCCGTATAAGCTGATGAATGACATTCATAAAAAGAGCAGGAGCTTTCAGCTTCTTGAGGAGGATTTTGAGGGTATACTTTCCGCAGATAAGACAGATGTTATATTTATCTGTGATGATGAGCAGACTATCCTGTATCAGAATAACGCCGCCAGGATAAATACCCAGCGTTTCAAGGATGAATATATCGGACGTAAGCTTACGGATGTATTTACGATAGACAGGGATGTTGAGCGTGCAATGAGAAGCAAGGAAGCAAGGAACGGTCTCATGGTTCCGGCTTTATATCCTCTTACGGAGAACAGGCTCGTAATGAGCGTGGAATATATCTATGACTGTGTTGATGAAATACTGTGCAGCATAATCACCATACCCAACTATGATGTTACCAATGATGCCGGTATCTTTTTGGACAAAGACACGACTGCTGGAAGCAATGATAATGATAGTAAAGAAGACAGCATGATACCGGCTGTAAATGAGGACAGTAATGTCAGCATAACGGAAAATCTTTCAATTGCCGATAACTGTAACATTCTGCTGGTTGATGACGATGTAAACAGACTGGGAATGTATGAGAGTTTCTTTAAGCCATACGAGATTACAGTTGACAGGGCTATCGGCGGAAGAAACGCCATCAACAAGATGCTGGAGCCCTGTTATGATGCTGTATTTATCTTCTATAATATGGATAAGCTTAACGGAATAGAAACTGCCAAGAGGATCAGAGGTATCGGAAGCGACTATTATTCGGATGTACCGATCATCTTCATCTTAGACTGCGCTGTCGGAAGTATATACAAGGATCTTCTTGATGTAAGCTTTAATGATTTTATAGAGATGCCGATATCTGCCAGGAAGCTTAATACCATAATGACCAGATGGTTATGGAGAAGGTATGCTATAACTGAAAGAGCGGATTATGATCCGGTTGTTCTGCGTATTGAGAGATATCTTGATAATATTGAGAAGCTGTGTAATGACTGCATCAATGCCTGCAGAAGCGGGCAGACAGAACTTGTTCCTTTTATGCTTAAGGGAATGAAACGCCTGTGCAGCAAGCTTGAAGACAAGTCACTGACAGGCGCATGTGATGTACTTATAGAATATGACAGCAAGGGTGAATACGACACCCTGATAAACAGTCTTGACGGATTAAAAGATAAGATCAACCGGCTTCGTGACAGCGAAGATCTCAGCATCAAGTCATGATACCTATGCCAGCTTTTTGAATGCCGTTGACAGCATGAGCTTTATCCTGTTGAGCTGATTTACTTCGCTGGCTCCCGGATCGTAGTCTATCGCAACGATATTTGAATCCGGGTAATGCCTTCTCAGTTCCTTTATTACACCCTTACCAACCACATGATTGGGAAGACAGCCGAAAGGCTGTGTACATACAATGTTAGTCACTCCGGAATGGATAAGCTCGACCATCTCTCCTGTAAGGAACCATCCTTCACCCGTCTGGTTTCCGATGGATACTATATCACCCGCATATCCGGCAATCGTTCTGATATTCACAGGCGGCTCAAAATGCCTGCTTTCACTCAGTGCTTTTATTGCGGAATTTCTCAGCATATCAACAAAACTTATCGCAATTGCAGATAAATTGGATGTTTTTCTCGATTTTCCAAGATGTTCCGCCTTGTAAATCTGGTTGTAGAAGCAGTACTGCATGAAATCAATAAGATCGGGTACAACCGCCTCGGCCCCTTCGCTTTCAATAAGATCTACAAGGTTGTTGTTTGCGGTCGGAGAGTATTTAACAAGGATTTCGCCCACTATACCAACACGCGGTTTCTTCAAATCCTCGTCTATGGGAATGGCATCGAAATCTGCCACAATTTCTCTGCACATCCGTTTGAACACAGTAAAACTCTGATACTTTTTCCCGACGAATTCCCTGCATCTTTGAACCCATACTTTATGTACTGCCTCGGCAGACCCCGGCGTGATTTCATAAGGACGCATCCTGTACAGGCAGCGCATAAACAGATCACCGAAAATTGCAGCGTAGGCAAGCCTGCGTACAAGCTTGAGGTTTATCTTAAAGCCGGGATTTACTTCGATCTTCCCAAGGTTTAAGGATATGACGGGAATATGCTCATATCCGGCATTTCTCAGAGCGCGGCGTATAAAAGCAATATAGTTGGTTGCACGGCATCCGCCTCCCGTCTGACTCATTATAACTGCAAGTCTGTCGGTATCATACTTACCGGAAAGAATGGCATCCATTAACTGTCCGACAACAATAAGTGACGGGTAGCAGGCATCATTGTTAACATACTTAAGTCCCGTATCAACTGCCTCCTTATTGGAGTTGTCGGGAACAACAAGATTGTAACCGCATGAATTAAAAGCTTTCTCCATAATATCAAAATGTATCGGAGACATATTGGGACAGAGTATTGTGTAGTTACCGGCCATCTCTTCGGTAAACAGAACCCTGTTGTACGCCGAAGAAACAACGTTTCTTGTTTCCCTGTGCTTTTTCTTGAGCTTGATAGCACTGATCAGGGAACGTATCCTTATCCTTGCGGCTCCAAGATTGTTTACTTCGTCTATCTTCAAACAGGTATATATCTTACCGGAAGAAGACAGTATATCATTTACCTGGTCGGTGGTAACTGCATCAAGTCCGCACCCGAAAGAATTAAGCTGAACAAGATCGATATCATCTCTTGTCTTGACATAATTGGCAGCTGCATACAGTCTTGAATGATATGTCCACTGATCGGACACAAGCAGGGGACGTTCACAGGGATTAAGATGGGAGATTGAATCCTCTGTAAGCACAGCCATATCATAGGAGTTGATCATTTCGGGAATACCATGATTTATCTCCGGATCAAGATGATAGGGACGTCCGGCAAGTACTATTCCGTGTTTTCCGCTCTCTTCAAGATACTTAAGTGTTTCTTCTCCCTTTTTCCTTATATCAAGCCTTACCCTTTCCATTTCTTCCCAGCCTGCCCGTGCGGCCTCGATAATATCGTCGCTGTCAATATCGGGGAAGGCATTAATAAGTTCATTGGTGACTATCTTAAGGCTTTCGAAGCTTAAAAACGGATTGTGCAGATTGACGTCGCCACTGATGATCTCATCCATATTGTTTTTTATATTCTCACTGTATGAAGTAACAATAGGACAGTTGTAGTGATTGGTAGCACCTTCCTGCTCCTTGCGCTCATAAAACAGAGCAGGATAGAATATGTATTTTATCCCCTGTTTTATTAGCCATTCAACATGTCCGTGTGCCAGCTTGGCAGGATAGCATTCCGATTCGCTTGGAATTGATTCAATACCAAGCTCATAAATCTTATGTGAAGATCTCGGAGATAACACTACACGGTATTTGAGCTTTGTAAAGAAGGTAAACCAGAACGGATAGTTCTCATACATATTAAGAACACGCGGTATACCTACTGTACCACGGGTGGCTTCCGTTATTTCAAGCGGTTCATAACCGAATATCTTTTTTTCCTTATACTCAAACAGATTGGGCAGGTTATTCTCGTTTTTCTGTCTGCCAAGACCGCGTTCACATCTGTTTCCCGATATATACTGCCTTCCGCCGCTGAACTTATTTATGGTAAGGCGGCAGTTGTTTGTGCATCCCTTGCATTTGGCCATGGTAGTTGAAAATTGCAGAGAATTGATCTTTTCAATTGACAGCATGGTGGTGCTCTTTACATCCTCATAGCGTTCCCTTGCTATAAGGGCAGCACCGAAGGCTCCCATGATCCCGGCAATATCCGGTCTGATAGCCTCGCCTCCGGATATCTTTTCAAAGCTTCGAAGAACCGCATCATTGTAAAATGTTCCGCCCTGAACAACGATCTTTTTGCCGAGAGATGCGGCATCCGATACCTTAATGACCTTGAAAAGTGCATTTTTGATAACCGAATATGCAAGACCGGCGGAAATATCATCAACACCGGCTCCTTCCTTCTGTGCCTGTTTAACCTTGGAATTCATAAATACGGTACATCTGGTTCCAAGATCGATAGGATGTTCTGCAAACAGAGCTTCCTTGGCAAAATCCGTAACCGAATAGTTGAGGGATTTGGCAAAGGTTTCTATGAATGAGCCGCAGCCGGAGCTGCATGCTTCGTTAAGCTGAACGGAATCAACGTTTCTGTTCTTTATCTTTATACATTTCATGTCCTGCCCGCCGATATCAAGTATACAATCGACATCGGGCTCAAAGAAGGCAGCCGCATAGTAATGTGCTACAGTCTCGACTTCACCGTCGTCAAGAAGTAGGGCAGCCTTAATAAGAGCTTCTCCGTATCCCGTCGAGCAGGAATGTACTATCCTTGCACTTTGGGGAAGAAGTGAATATATTTCCTTGATCGCACGTATTGTGGTTGCGAGAGGATTCCCGTTATTGTTACTGTAAAATGAATAAAGCAGTGAACCGTCCTCTGACACAAGCGCTGCCTTGGTCGTTGTTGACCCCGCATCGATACCGAGAAAACAGTTTCCGCTGTAGTCCTCAAGCTCTGCGGTCCCAACACAGTGGGCATTGTGTCTTTTTTCAAATTCATCGTACTCCTGCCTTGATGCAAACAGCGGCTCCATTCTGGCAACTTCAAATTCCATATGAATATCCGAACTTAATTTCCCGTCAAGTTCGGAAAGGCTTAAAACGTTATCTTCCTTATAATTAAGTGCCGATCCGATAGCGGCAAACAGATGGGAATTATCGGGAGCTATCGTATGTTCGTCATCAAGCTTAAGTGTACGGACGAAAGCTGCCTTCAACTCGGAAAGGAAATGCAAAGGTCCTCCGAGGAAAGCTACATGTCCGCGAATGGGCTTTCCACATGCAAGACCGGATATAGTCTGGTTGACCACGGCCTGGAATATTGAGGCTGACAGATCTTCCCGTGTTGCTCCTTCATTTATAAGCGGCTGTATATCGGATTTGGCAAAAACGCCGCAACGAGCTGCTATGGTATATAACGATTTGTAATCCCTGGCATATTCATTAAGTCCGGCAGCATCAGTCTGAAGAAGCGATGCCATCTGGTCTATGAAAGATCCCGTTCCGCCGGCACAGATACCATTCATACGCTGCTCAACGTTACCGCCTTCAAAATATATTATCTTGGCATCCTCGCCTCCAAGCTCGATCGCCACATCTACCTTTTCACTGTAATCCTTAAGAGCAGTTGATACAGCAATAACCTCCTGTACAAAGGGAATCCCGAGGTGATTGGCAAGCGTAAGACCTCCCGAGCCTGTTATCATGGGATGCACATTAAGGTCGCCGAGGCTGTTGTAGGCATCATTTATAAGATCCTTAAGTGTTTCACGTATATTGGCGAAATGACGTCTGTAGTCCGAGAACAGTATGTTGTGTTCACCGTCAAGGACAGCGATCTTAACCGTCGTAGAACCGATGTCAATTCCGAGAGTATATATGGAGCCGTAGGTTTTTACGGCTGTACTGTTTGTTTCATTATTTTTTCCGATGTTCATAAAAGCTCCTTTCAGGAACCGAATGCATTATATCCGCGCATACTTTGTAAAGTCTACTACAAAAAATATAAAACTTCAATGGGTCTTGTTCTAAGTTTACAATTTTGCCTGTAGATGCTAAACTAATAGGATAAACGACTGAAAAGGTGATGATCATGAACAGTTTTCTTAACAAGTTGGAAAGACGATTTGGGAAATACGCAATAAATAATCTTGCGAAATACATTATAGGCGGATACATCCTCGGTTATGCAATGATGATAATGGGCATGTTGTCAAGAAGTTATCTGCTTGGATTTGTATCTCTTGATCCATACAAGATACTTCATGGACAGATATGGCGTCTGGTTACATGGATAATCGTACCGCCGCAGTCACTTGACCTGTTTACGATCATAATGCTTATGCTGTATTATTCGTTAAGTTCATCGCTTGAGCGTACCTGGGGCGCCTTCAGGTTCAATCTCTATATTTTTTCCGGTATGCTCTTTACGATAATAGGTGCTTTCATCCTTTATGGCATCTGTTATGTGTCCGGGGCCCCGATGGAAAGCATAGGAAATACCATATCGCGTGCATTCAGTACGTATTACGTAAATATGTCGATATTCCTTGCATTTGCCGCTGAATATCCCGACATGCAGCTTCTTTTTATGTTTTTGATACCGATCAAGATAAAATGGCTTGCCATAGCAGACGTAATACTGCTTGTTTATCAGATAATAACCAACGGTTTCTCTGTGGCAATAGCGATAACAGCATCGCTGCTCAATTTTATTATTTTCTTTTTCGGAACTCGGAATTACAAATATGTATCTCCTTCCGAAATACACAGAAGACAGACCTTCAAACGCCAGACCAGGCAGGTGAACAATGTCACCAAACATAAATGTGCCATCTGCGGACGTACCGAGAAGGACGGTGACAATCTTGAATTCCGTTTCTGCTCCAAGTGCAACGGCAATTATGAATACTGTCAGGATCATCTTTTTACACATCCTCATGTGAAATAAGGTTATTATTATCAGGAAGGATCATTCCAAATGGACGAGCAGCAGTTCAGGAAAACAATAATACAGGTAAGAGCGCTTGCCAAAAGCCAGCACGAGTCTGTTTCTAAAGAACAGGTTCATGCACGCTTTCTGCCTCTGAATGTCAGTGAGGATCAGTTTGTCCTTATTTATAAATATCTTACCGATGAAAAGGTTAAGCTGTTTGAGACTGAGGCTGAAAGACTTGAAGCAGAGACAATTGACAAAAGAAACAAAGGGATCAGGACAGATGCACAGGACAGTGAATACCTTAAGATGTATATAGACGAGCTTAACGATATGGATATGCCCGCTGAAGAGGAAAGGAATTCTCTGATCGGGGAAGTACTTAACAGTAAAGACAGGGCAGTGGAAGTCCTTCCGGTTCTGTATCTCAGAAATGTAGTTGATATAGCGAGACTTTACACGGGGCAGGGCGTTGCGGTAGAGGATCTCATAGGCGAAGGCAATGTCGGTGTCCTTACTGCGGCAGGGATGCTCGATCTGTGTGAAACGGTAAATGAAGTTGATGAATTCATGATCAAGACCATCATGGACTCAATGGAATCTCTCATTATGGAGAAATTTACCGACAGTGATTTTGATCTTAAGGTGGCCGAGAGGGTTAATGATCTTAATGATAAGGCAAAGGAGATGGCCGAGGATCTTGAACGGCTCGTCACCGTGGAAGAGCTGGTCAATGAACTTGAGACGGATGAAGAATATATAAGAGAGACAATACGTCTGTCCGGCAATTCCATAGAATATATAAAGCAGTGAGTGATAACTAATTACTATTCAGAACAAGCTCAAAATACTTCGTATTTTTCGCTGTATTGGATTTATCCAATACATATATTTATAAAATATGCCTCTTTCATGCAAACATGAGAGTCATATTTTAAAATATATGTGCTGTTCTGAATAGACACATAAAATAATACACGAGGTATATATTATGGCATTTGAAAATGTAAAGAAGCTGAATACATATGAAGTCCTGAAGGAGGAGCGACTTAAGGATCTTAAGTCTGACGGACTCATATTACGGCATAGAAAATCAGGCGCAAAGGTATGCCTTGTTTCAAATGATGATGACAATAAGGTATTCTATATAGGTTTCAAAACACCGGCCAAGGACAGCACGGGTGTTCAGCATATCATGGAGCATTCAGTCCTGTGCGGTTCGAGGAAATATCCCGCCAAGGATCCCTTTGTAGAACTCGTCAAAGGATCACTCAATACATTCCTGAATGCGATGACTTATCCGGACAAGACGGTCTATCCTGTTGCAAGCTGCAATGACAAGGATTTCAAAAACCTTATGGATGTTTATCTTGATGCGGTCTTTAACCCCAATGTATATGACAGACCGCAGATATTCAAACAGGAGGGATGGCATTACGAACTCAAGGATAAGGATGACCCCATAAGTATTAACGGTGTTGTATACAATGAAATGAAGGGCGTATTCTCATCACCCGACGATATGCTTGACCGTGAGATATTTGCTTCTCTTTTCCCGGATAATGATTATTCAAACGAATCCGGCGGTGATCCGGAATTCATACCTACACTTACATATGATGCATTTATCAGGTTTCATAAAGAATTCTATCACCCTTCAAACAGCTATATCTATCTCTACGGTGATATGGATATGGCAGAACGCCTTGAATATCTTGACAGGGAATATCTGTCCCTCTATGACCGTATTGAGATCGACACGGATATTAAGCTTCAGAAGCCCTTTGAACAGCCTGTTACCGTTAACAGGAATTACTCGATAACCAATGATGAACCTCTTGAGGAGAACACCTTCCTTTCATACAATACCGTAGTTGATACAAGCCTTAACAGGGAATTGTACATTGCTTTCCAGATACTTGAATATACGCTTTTACTGGCTCCGGGAGCCGTACTTAAGCAGGCTCTGATCGATCGTAATATAGGTAAGGACATTCAGAGTGTTTACGAGAACGGGATATATCAGCCTTATTTCTCCGTTATCGCGAAGAATACGGACAAAGACAGGCTTGATGACTTTCTTGCCACGATAAGGGAAGTACTTACCGATGCTGCGATGAACGGACTTGACAAGAAATCTCTTCTGGCGGGTATCAATGTGTTTGAATTCAGATACCGCGAGGCTGATTTCGGCGCATATCCCAAGGGACTGATGTACGGTCTGCAGGCACTTGACAGCTGGCTTTATGATGAGGCAGAACCGTTCATGCATCTTGAGGCAAACGATACATTTGCCTTTTTACGTGAAAAGGTGGATACGGGTTATTTCGAAGAGCTTATCAAAACTTATCTAATCGATAACAGACACAGTTCGGTCGTTATTCTTGAACCCGAACGCTCACTTACCGCGAAGATGGATAAGGATCTTTCGGATAAGCTGGCGGAATACAAAAAATCATTAAGTGAAGCTGAGACAGAGAAGCTTGTGGAGGATACATTGGCCCTTATTAAATATCAGGAGGAGCCGAGTACAAAGGAAGAGCTTGAGAAGATCCCGCTTCTTGAAATATCCGACATAAGAAAAGAAGCGCTTCCTTTTGAGTATGAAATTGATTATGTTGGCGGAACAACTGTGCTTACACATGATATATATACAAACGGGATAGGATATCTTACGCTTGGATTTGACATAAGGAAGCTTCCCGATGAGCTGATACCGTATATCGGACTGTTCAGTAATATATTTTCATATGTCAATACAGAAGAGCATACATATGCAGATCTTGCCAGTGAGATAAATCTCAACACAGGCGGTCTCACATCTACATACAGCTGTTATACGGATGTTAATGATGTGGACAAGTATAAGATAGCATATGAAGTCAAAACAAAGGTACTGTATGACAAGCTGCCGTTTGCCTTTGATATTATAAGCGAGATCATAGGCACATCGGATCTTTCGGATGATAAGAGGCTGCTTGAGATACTTAATATGATCCGTTCACGCTTGCAGACTTCAATGACGCAGGGTGGACATTCCGTAGCTGTTGTAAGGGCCATGTCAGGATGCTCCGATACGGCAGCGATAAGCGAAAAGACATCAGGTATAGATTTCTACCGGTTTATAGATTCGCTTGTTTCCGATTATGACAATAAAAAGGAAGAATTCAAAAATAATCTCAGGGAATTTGTCAGCATTGTGTTCAGACCCGAGAATCTGTTTGTGGACTATATTGCGGAGAGAAGCGAGTACGACAGGTTAAAGCAGCTTATCGAGGGTTTCAAGAAAAAGCTAATTACCGTTCCTATAAAAACAAAGGAGTATTCAATAACTCTTAAGCATGCAAAGGAAGGCTATAAGACTTCCGGAAAGGTACAGTATGTAGCTCTGTGCGGTAACTTTATCAAGCACGGTTATGATTATACGGGAGCTCTTAAGGTCCTTAAGGTTATAATGGGTTATGATTACCTGTGGATAAATGTAAGAGTCAAGGGCGGTGCTTACGGATGTATGAATTCGTATTCAAGATCCGGAGCGATGTATCTTACTTCCTACAGGGATCCCAATCTTAGGAACACGCTTGAGATATATAAGGGTGCAGCGGATTATGTAAGGAATTTCGATCCCGATGAAAGGGACATGACCAAGTACATAATAGGCACAATATCGGATATGGATATTCCTCTCACTCCCAGAGCAAGGGGTGTACGTTCAATGATAGCTTATTTCACAGGTGATTCATTGGAAAAAATACAGCGGGAGAGAGATGAGGTTCTTAACGCCAAAAGTGATGATATAAGAAAACTTTCGGATTATATTGATGCAGTTGTAAAAGATGAATATCTGTGTGTGCTCGGAAGCGAAGAGATGGTTGAAAAGGAAGCGGAACTGTTTGATAAGGTTGAGTCGCTGTTTTAAGTTTTAAAAAATCTGTTTTTTTTCCATAAAAGCAGCAGGTTATATACGTATCCTATACAGAGAACAAAGTTTATGTGATCTGTGCCGGTTAAATTATTTGCAAAGAGAATAAACGGGTACTTAAATGATCAGTAGTTAAACAGAGGGAGGACGAAAATGATGAAGAGAAGAATTGTGACAGTGGCTTTGGCTGTTCTTGTGGCAGCACTTACAGGATGCGGTTCATCTGACAGCGCGGCGAGTTACGCCCCAGAAGCCCGTGAGGATTACAAATCCGCCTATGCTGCCGATAATGAGATAGCAGAGGCCGGAGAGTATTACGATGAATACGAAGAATACGATTATAACGAATACCCGGCTGAGGAGTCTGCCAAGATGGCGGCAGGAGAAGCGGATGCTTCAATGGATGAAGCAACAGTTAATGAAGCGGATGCGGAGAGTGTCAATTCCAAAGGCATTGGCCGTATGCTTATCAAGAATGTATATCTCAGTGTAGAATCCGAAGACGTTGAGGTCATGGTAAAGAACGTGGAAAAACGTGTTGACAGCCTCGGCGGATACATTGAAAGCACTAATATAGAAAACACCAAGTATTCAAGCTCCGAAAGGAAAACCGCAACAATTATCGCAAGGGTTCCCGTAGAAAAGCTGGACGGTTTTGTGGATGAGGTTGAAGGACAGTCCAACGTTTTATCAAAGAACAGCAATGCAGAGGATGTAACACTGCGCTATGTTGATATGCAGAGCAAGCTTGAAAGCTACGAGATAGAATACGACAGGATAAATGAGCTTCTCAAACAGGCTGATGACCTTGATACGATAATAGCTCTCGAATCAAGACTTACGGAGATCCGATACCAGATAGAGTCGTACGGCGCGCAGCTTAAGCAGATGAAGAACCAGGCTACCTACAGTACGGTGACTCTTAACATAGAACAGGTTATAGAATACACACCTGTTGTCGTTGCCGAAAAGACGAGGCTGGAACGCATGAGTGAAGGCTTCATATCAAACTGCAAGAGGGTATGGAACGGTCTGCTCGATTTCCTTGTAGGACTTGTAATTGCTCTTCCGGTACTCCTTATATGGGCTGTTATCATAATCGTTATTGTATTGATAATAAGGTTTATAATAAACAAAAACAGCAGATATACTAAGGAAGAACGGGCAAGGATGAAAGCTGAAAAGAAGGCTGCAAAAAGAAACGCAAAAATGAGGAAGGCAGGTAAAGGACAGCCTTTACAGCCGCAGGAGACAATATCGTCAGGCGAAGAAGGTAATAAGTCAAATGAGTGATCAAAGATCGGGGTTTGCTGCAATAGTAGGACGTCCCAATGTCGGAAAGTCAACACTGATGAACTGTCTTATCGGACAGAAGATAGCAATAACAAGCAACAAACCGCAGACTACAAGGAACAGAATACAGACGGTATATACCTGTGATGAAGGTCAGATAGTGTTCCTTGATACACCCGGCATTCATAAGGCAAAGAACCGGCTTGGTGAATATATGGTAAAGTCGGTAAATATGGCCATAAGGGATGTGGATGTTGTTCTGTGGCTGGTCGAAGCCGATGAGCATATAGGACCAACCGACAGACAGATAGCGGAAAAACTGGGCAATGTGGGAGTCCCACTGATACTCGTCATCAATAAGATCGATACCGTAAAAAGAGACGAACTGATAAAGATAATCGATGTATACAGAAAGCTGTGTGATTTTTCCGAAGTGGTTCCCGTGAGCGCTCTAAAGGGTAACAATACCGACACACTGATCGAACAGATATTTAAGTATCTTCCCTACGGGATGCCGTTCTACGATGAGGATACGGTTACAGACCAGCCGCAACGTCAGATAGCTGCGGAAATGATACGTGAAAAGGCTCTGAAATGTCTTGATGAAGAGATACCTCACGGTATTGCCATAACCATAGAACAGATGAAGTTCCAAAAGGATATAGTTCACATTGATGCAACAATAATATGTGAAAAGGAGTCTCACAAGGGCATAATCATCGGCAGGCAGGGGAAAATGCTGAAGAAGATAGGGTCTGCGGCAAGATATGAGATTGAGCGCATGTTAGAAATGCAGGTTAATCTTAAGCTTTGGGTAAGAGTCAAAAAGGATTGGCGGGATTCGGACGTACTGCTTAAGAATTACGGATATGATACAAAAGCACTGGAAGACTGAACAGGAAGGATTATTTACAGGATATAAATGCGTGAGCAGGTGATTGCGACGGGAATGGTCTTATCGGCCACTCCCGTCAATGATTATGACAGAAGAATAGTGATCCTCACAAAAGAATTCGGCAAGATCACCGCATTCTGCAGAGGCGCCAGGAGGCCGAACAGTAAGATGCTCGCAGTTACAAATCCTTTTGCTTTCGGAAGCTTTAAACTGTATGAAGGGAAAAATGCCTACAATCTTTCCGATGCCGATATCTCATTTTATTTTGAGGAGCTCAGAACAGATTATGAAGGTGCTTACCTTGGGATGTATTTTCTTGAGTACGCATCATATTACACACGGGAAAACAATGACGAAATAATGATGTTAAAGCTTCTGTTCCAGTCAGTACGTGCCATAATCAAACCCAATATTGACAACCGTCTTGTTCGGGCCGTGTTTGAGATTAAAACCATCGTTGTAAACGGAGAGTACCCCGGCGTTCCGGACAACAGAACCTTTCTGCCTGCCACACATGCGGCTCTTGACCATATTGTAAGATCCGACATAGAGCATTTATATACATTTGCCGTAAATGAAGAAGTTCTTACAGAGCTTCTTTTCCTTGGTGAACTGTACAGAAAGCGGTTTGCCGACAGACATTTCAAATCCCTAGAGATCATTGATATGGTATGACTGTTTATGCCTGTCCGGAATAATCGTTGTTTGTATAATGAACGAAATGATTTATTTCGTTTACTATGGTTGAAATTCCATGAACGGTTTGGTATAGTTACATAAGTTGTATATTTTAAAGACGGAAGTGAATGAATTGACATTTATCGGATCTGAAATCAAAAAAACAAAATCATTACTGATCGCAGCACTGCTCATTGTCACTGCATTCTTTGCGGGATGTGCATCTGATGAAGAAGTGTTTAACGAAACAACCGTTACGATAGGCAGCAAGGGAACGATCAAACACACTATAGTAGAGACCTTTGACAAGACATACTATGATGAGAATGAACTCCGTGAGCTTATCGACAAAGAGCTTAAGCTCTATTGTCAGAACAAAGATGAAGATGATGCGGCAGTTCTTAAATCATTGACCATACGGGAAGAGGTCGCTACCGCACTGATCGAGTTCAAAAGCTATGAAGATTATGCCGCTTTCAATGAGGTTGATTTCTTCTACGGTACCGTTGAAGACGCGATGAAGCATGAATATACCACCGACGTGACCCTGAAAAGTGCCGAAGATGACACAACCATTAGCAGGTACGAATTTGAATCTCTGGCAGACAGTAAAATGGTTGTTGTGAGCGAACCTGTCGAGGTTATCCTTCCGGGTAAGATCGCCTATACCACAGCCAATATCGAAGTATTGGACAAGGATCGTGCCCGTATGGCCTCCGACACGGTAGGTGTAGGGTACATTCTTTTAAAATAATTGTAATGTTTAAATAAAGTGAGGAGCTTATCATGGAAAAAACAATGGAAAAAATAGTGGCGCTTGCAAAGGGAAGAGGCTTTGTTTATCCCGGATCCGAAATATACGGAGGTCTTGCAAACACCTGGGATTACGGAAATCTCGGTGTTGAACTTAAGAATAATGTCAAGAAAGCCTGGTGGCAGAAGTTCATTCAGGAGAATCCGTATAATGTCGGAGTCGACTGTGCAATCCTTATGAATCCCCAGACGTGGGTGGCATCGGGTCATCTTGGAAGCTTTTCCGATCCGCTGATGGATTGTAAGGAGTGTCATGAACGTTTCAGAGCGGATCAGGTGATCGAAGCATTTGCATCGGAGAACAATATTAAGCTTGAAACCTCCGTTGACGGCTGGTCCAATTCCGAAATGGAAAAGTTCATAAAAGACAACAATGTTCCCTGCCCTTCGTGCGGCAAGCATAATTTTACGGATATAAGACAGTTTAATCTTATGTTCAAGACATTTCAGGGTGTTACGGAGAATGCCAAGGATGTTGTATATTTAAGACCCGAAACGGCGCAGGGTATCTTTGTTAATTTCAAGAATGTACAGAGGACTTCACGTAAAAAGGTACCGTTCGGCATAGGTCAGATAGGTAAGAGCTTCAGAAATGAGATCACACCCGGAAATTTCACATTCAGGACAAGGGAATTCGAGCAGATGGAGCTTGAATTCTTCTGCAAGCCCGGCACACAGACGGAATGGTTTGAATACTGGAGGAAATTCTGTTATGAATGGCTCCTTAAGCTTGGTATCAAGGAGGAGAACTTAAGGTTACGCGATCATGATCCGGAGGAGCTCTCTTTCTACAGCGATCATACCACAGATATCGAATATGCTTTTCCGTTTACGGACTGGGGTGAGCTGTGGGGTATTGCATCAAGAACGGACTATGACCTCACACAGCATCAGAACACATCAAAAGAGCCTATGGATTACTTTGATGATGAGATCAATGAGAAATACATACCTTATGTTGTTGAGCCTTCTCTGGGTGCAGACAGGGTTACACTTGCCTTCCTTTGCGAAGCATATGATGAAGAAAATATCGGTACCGAGGATAAACCCGATATGCGTACGGTACTCCATTTCCATCCTGCGATAGCACCGGTCAAGATAGGGATCATGCCTCTTTCAAAGAAGCTTAACGAGGGAGCCGAGAAGATTTATGCAATGCTTTCAAAGAAGTATAACTGCGAATTTGATGACAGAGGAAATATCGGCAAGAGATACAGAAGGCAGGATGAGATAGGAACACCGTTCTGCATCACATATGATTTTGATTCCGAAAACGACGGAGCGGTTACTGTAAGGGATCGCGATACGATGGAACAGGAACGTATTAAGATAGATGAGCTTACAGCTTATTTTGAAGATAAATTTATATTCTGAGCAGGATAGAATAGCGAATTTCATCAGAAATTCGGTATTCGTACTGGACCAGGCTCTGCTGAAAGCAGAGGCGTGTCATGCGGAACGCATGATTTCTGAATGCATTTCCTTGTTTGCATTCAGAAAGTCATAATTAAAAGAACTATTCAAAAACTTTGCACAAATTGTGTGAAGTTTTTGTTTTTGTTCAAAATGTGTAAAATATACTATGTTTTTCATATGAAGTTTGTTATAATAGTTACATAAGCGGATAAATGTTATGAACATATATTCGCGATTATAGGATGATGGTGTGACAGGTGCGGGATAATATAAAACGTGCAATATATATACTGACCTCTGTATGGATGCTCCTTATGAGCATTCTTGTTTGCGTTTATCCTGTCAATGCAGCAGCCGACAGTAAGCTTAAGACTGTTTCGGTTGCTTATTTTTATGACCGTAATTATTTCGGCGGAGTATATGATGCACCGCAGAAAGAAGGCTTCGGCTATAACTATCTCCAGGCTATCGGGAATTACTCCGGTTGGGAGTATAAGTACGTATACGGTGATTACAGTACTTTACTTGAGCAGTTTATGCTCGGCAAGATAGATATAATGCCTGCACTTCCGCGTGATTTCGATCAGGATAAGTTTTATGCCGATCTGATCG